>CALYPO010000003.1 GCA_945276085.1 uncultured Gilliamella sp. | reverse complement strand
ATATGCAACTAGACCATAGGTGTCAATCTATTTGATGTTAATTGTTAAAAAAACAATCAAATAAAGCCCTTTCACTATGTGAAAGAGCTTTATATAACTAACGTAAAATCGATGGTTGATCTGCGCCTTCAACTTCCACTTTTGGTGGCATAAAATGTTCGCGTTTTATACCTAATTTAAGTGACATATAAGCAGCAACATAAATTGATGAAATTGTCCCTAAAATAATACCAACGCCTAATGTTTCAGAAAAACCTTTTAACATTGAACCGCCAAAAATATACAGGATAATCACAACTGCAAGCGTTGTTCCTGAAGTCATCAGAGTGCGGTGTAAAGTCTGGGTTAACGAAATATTAATGACATCATAAGGAGAAGCTCGACGAATTTTTCTAAAGTTTTCACGAATTCGGTCAAATACAACAATGGTATCGTTAAGAGAATAGCCAATGATGGATAACATTGCAGCAATAATCGTTAGATCTAATTCACGTTGAAATAACGATAAATAACCAGCAGTTATCACAACATCATGCGCTAATGCAACTACTGCACCCGTACCAAATCGCCATTCAAAACGAAACGCGATATAGATCAAGATACAAATTAACGCAGCGCAAATCGCTAAGATACCATCTTGTGCTAATTCAGCACCAACAGTCGGACCTACAAATTCAATACGTTTAATCTGCGCATCAGCATCAATATCTTTATGGATTAAATTAGAAATTTTACTGCCTAACGCATTATCAATAACAGATGATACCGTACCGTTTTCTTGTTTAGCCGCAGCCAATCGAATGATAATATCTTTACTGCTACCATAGTATTGCACGACGGGCTCATGATAACCGGCGTCCCGTAAACTATTACGCAGATCATCAAGATTAACTGCTTTTGTCACCGTAATTTCAACGGTTGTACCGCCGGTGAAATCTTGTCCAAGATTAAAACCCTTAACAAAGATAACGACAACTGAAGCGACTACGAGTAGCATTGAAATCACAAAAGCGATAAAACCAAATTTTAAAAAGTCGAGCACTCTGCGTCCATGATTTAGTTCTCTAACATCATGATTTTCTTTTTTATCAACAGTCACAATAAACCTCTAAATTGATAACTTATTAACGCGACGACCGCCATAAATCAAATTAGCTAATGCTCGAGTACCTACGATCGATGTAAACATCGATGTTACAATACCGATACCCAAGGTGATAGCAAATCCTTTAATCGAGCCAGTACCCACAGCATAAAGAATAACCGCGGTAATTAATGTGGTAATATTCGCATCGAAAATACTACTCCAAGCCCCAGCATAACCTTCATTAATGGCATGTTGTACACCGCGACCATTACTGAGCTCTTCTTTAATTCGTTCATTGATAAGAACGTTAGCATCAACGGCCATACCTACTGTTAATACAATCCCTGCAATACCTGGCATACTTAATGTTGCGCCTGGTAATAATGACATAGCGCCCACAATTAGTATTAAGTTGGCAACCAACGCAAGGCTAGCAAACACACCAAATAGACGATAAACAATGAGCATAAAGAAGACAGAAATGAGTAGTCCCCAAACACAAGACTCTAAACCTTGTGTGATATTCTCTTGTCCCATTGATGGTCCAACTGTACGCTCTTCGATAATTTGAATCGGTGCAATTAAGGCGCCAGCTCGTAATAGTAGGGATAGATTTTTAGCTTCATCAACACTACTTATCCCTGTCACCTGAAAACGATCACTAAAAATACCTTGAATTGTCGCAACATTGATTACCCGCTCTTGTTTTTCAAGAATAGGTTTATCATTTTCGTCACGTTTTCCTGTATCTTTATATTCGACAAATAACGTTGCCATCGATTTTTTGAGATTTTTCTGAGTAAAATCTAGCATCGTTTTACCACCAGAACTATCAAGCGTAATAGCAACTTCTGGTTGGCTATATTCATTGACTCTGAATGAAGAATCAGTAATGTGATCACCAGTTAGTACTACACGTTTATAGAGCAAAACAGGGCGCCCGTTTTCCATATATTTGATTTCAGAACCATATGGAACGCGCATATCACCTTTGATAATAGCGGGTAAATTAGGGGTGTTATCTTCATTTACTTGCCTAAACTCAAGGGTGGCTGTTGCCCCCAAAATACGTTTAGCTAAAGCAGTATCTTGAATACCCGGTAATTCCACCACAATGCGATCTGAACCTTGACGCTGCACAATAGGCTCAGCAACACCTAATTGATTTACACGATTACGTAAAATAGTGGTATTTTGTTGAACAGCATCATTTTTGGCTTGTTGTAAACGCTGTTCACTGATATTGATAGTAATACTATTTTCAGTTTGTGAGGTAAGTTTGTAATCTGGTAAACCATTAATTTTAGTGATAGCTTTATTACGATCTTCAATATTCGCAAATTGCACAACAATTTGTTGATTGCCCTCTTTATTGATGGCTGCATAATTTAATTTGCTATTTGTTAACTCAAATTTTAAATTTTCAGTCGATTGTTCAATGAGCTTACTGAGTGCTGTTGTCATATCAACTTCCATTAAGAAGTGAACACCACCACGTAAATCAAGACCAAGTTTCATTGGTTCGGCACCTAAAGCCGTTAACCAAGCTGGAGTTGCTGGTGCTAAATTGAGTGCAACAATATAATCATTCCCTAACTCTTGTGATATTAACTCTTTGGCTTTGAGCTGAGTATCATTATCACCTACACGAATTAAAATAGATTTATTTTCAAAGACAAATGATTTAGGTTCTATATGATTATCAGTCAAGAGTTTTTTAATTTTATCTTGGGTAGCAACATTAATTTCAGCAGTATTTGAACCGGAAATTTGTATAGCGGGATCTTCACCATAAATATTTGGAAGTGCATAAAGTAGGCCGGCGAGAATAACGACGACCAACATAATGTACTTCCACAAAGGATAGCGATTTAACACGACATATTCTCTTGTGGAATTAGCTAATTAACACAATGAACTATAACAGCTTTTGCTATTATAGTGACTTCATTGTCCCTTTTGGTAAAACAGATGTGATAAAGTCACGTTTGATAACAACCTCTGTTGTATCATTTAACTCTAACGCAATATAACCATTGTCGTTAACTTTAGATACACGACCAATAAGTCCACCATTGGTTAACACTTCGTCACCTTTTGAAATCGAAGCCATAAGTTCACGATGGGCTTTAGCACGTTTTTGTTGTGGGCGCATAATCATAAAATAGAAAAACAGACCAAACACAACCAACATGATAGGTAAAAAATAAGGATTGCTTTCAGCCGCAGCCCCTTCAGTTGCATAAGCATTAGAAATTAAAAAGTCCATATAGGTCCTCTTGATTCAAATAAAATATTAAAGGTCGGAATTATAACACAATAACTAAATCTATTATTAACTATTTCTTGTCAAAATGTTTAAGGTAACAGATATTTTCTAATATAAAAAAGACCCAAGTACATTGTTCAAATCAATTTCAATCTAACTGTAAAAACTTTTTAAGGCGAAAAACGCTTATTAAGTCGTCAGATATTGCGCCATACTCACTAAATTAAATAGCCATTTAGGATAAATACCACAAATGAGAATTAATAAGGCAGACAACGCAATAATGAGTTCGCTTATTTTAATATCCTGCCATTTTAGTTTGATAATAGCACTATTTAATATCTGATCGTCTCGACAAGAAGGCCTAATATAAAGATTAATAATTAAGCGTGCATAAAAATATAAACCTAGAGCGCTACCAATTACCACTGCAGCAATTAACCACCATAATTCAGCAGTTACCCCCAACAGTACTAATAGAAAACGACCAACAAACCCTGCTGTAAGGGGGACTCCAGCTAACGATAATAATCCAACGGCCATCGTTAATGCTAAGATAGGTCTACGCCAGAATAATCCCGATAAATCCACTTCGTTTTCATGATCTTGCAATTCATCAGAATGTGATTCTAAACTAATCACGCCTAATATGCAGATATTGGCTAAAATATAGCTAATTAAGTATACCCCAATTGTTTCTAAAGCTAATACTTGATATTGCACAGCAATTAAGGCAATGAGTAAATAACCAAAATGTGCAATGGAGGAATACGCTAATAGCCGTTTTAGACTACTTTGCATTAAAGCAATTAAATTTCCCCATAGTATTGATAATAGTGCCATGATAACAAGTATCATTCGAATGGTTTCATTATTAACAATCGGTGCCAATAAAAACAACCTTGCAATAGCACAAAATAGTGCGACCTTTCCTACTGTTGATAATAATAGAGCAACAACTGTCGGTGCACCTTGATAAACATCGGGCAACCATAACTGAAAAGGCACTAATGAAAGTTTAAAACCAATCCCAACTAACATTAAACAAACGCCCATTAGTAATAAATTACTTGGGTAAGACATAGTTGAAAGTTGGTAACTTAACCCGCTAAAAGTTAGCTCGCCAGTTGTTGCATAATAAAAGGCAATGCCCATCAATAAAAACACACTAGCCACAGCGGATAAAATCATATATTTAACGGCAGCCTCTAAGGAGTGAGTTTGTATATATTGATAGCCAATTAACCCAACAAATGGAATTGAAAGTAATTCAATGCCAACAAAAAAAGAGATCAAATGGCTAGCATAGACTAGTGTAACGCCGCCTAATGTCATAAAGAGTAAAATAACATAAAACAAACCATGAGCAATTCTTTCATGGACAAACCAACGATAGGCTAAGCAAGATACTGTAATTGCAATGATTAAAATTAAACTGGTATAAAGCAATCCATAACCATCACAAGTAAATAAGGCAGTAATTTGATGCGCTTTCCATTCTTCCATTGATGGATCTGTGTTCGATTTATCTTCAATATTTTCATTATTAGTATCTGAGGTTGTGTTGGAATTAACATCAGTTTGATTGTTTTGTTGAGCGTTATCATCAGCCTTTGTTTCGGGCTCAGTGGGCACAGCATCAACAGCAATTGTTTCCTCATTATTTGGTACAGAGTCTGCTTTGGTTGTTACATCCGAATTTAAAGATATTTGCATATTATCGCTGCTTATATCTGTTATCATCTGGGTATTAAACGATATTTTGTAACCAATCATAGAAGAACATAGCAATGCACAAACTAAACCACACACGGTTAAAAAAGCACACCCTTTTGTGTTCATTTTCAGAAAAAATAGGGCAATAAGCAAAACAATGATAGTAAAGCTTAAAACAAATATCGGCGATAAGGCTATCATAAGTTATTACTCTCCCGCGCGCTCTGCTGTAATGTATTGTTGGGTTTGGTTGACAACAGAATATGACATATCCAACACTATTTGTGGGTATAAGCCAATAAAAACTAATACCATTAATACACTAGTTAATAATGAAATATCTTTTCTACTAAGGTGATATTTAGCTGAATGATTTCTTTCTACAACACCATAAAAAATTGGTTGCATGCGAATAATCAATGAAATTGACAATAAGAGTAAACCAATCACTAACAAAATAGTGTAATAAGAGAATGATGTATAGCTACCAAGTAACATCATATAGTTGCCAACAAAATTAGCAGTACCTGGAATACCTAAAATAGCCAAAATAAAAAATAAGGTAAATGTAGAAAGATAACGAACTTTCTGTTTAAGACCTGTAAATTGATTAATATTACGCGTTGAGTAACATTCAACTAACAGTCCACTAATTATAAACATGCCAACGATAACTAAATTAATGGCAATCATTTGTATCACAATACCTTGATAAGCAATCACTGAACCACTGTAGATAATTGCTGTCATATAGCCCATTAAAGCAATATGTACATAAGCAATTAACTTTTTGATATCAGTTTGATTAAACGCTAATAGCGCTGCATAAACCAAAGTAAATAATGCTAATATTAAGATTAATGGCATAATCATAACTGAAGCATTTGGAAACAGAGGAATCACAATTCTAAATAGCCCAAAGGTAGCTGTTGTCAGAAGCAAACCACTAATCATCATTGATCCCGAAGTGGATGATTCAATATGGGCATCAATAAACCAGCGATGAAATGGTACAAAAGGGATGCGTACAATAAAAGCGGCTAAAAAACCGAGCATTAGTAAAAATTCAGTATAGCTAGAAATGGGGGTTTTGGTTAAAACTTGATAATCAAAAGTCCAATGACCCGTTAAATTCCAATTAATTAACGCTAATGACACAATGGATATTAACATTAACAAACTACTAATTTGAGTATAAATCAAAAATTTGCTCGCACCATTAAAACGCAATTGGGAACTTGAGTCGCGACGCCCCCATAAAGAAATGATAAAATAAATAGGAATTGCTACCGCTTCCCAAAAAAAGAACATCAAAAACAGATCGGTGATAACAAATAACATCATAATAGCTGATGTCATAAATAAAATGCATAAATAAAACAAACCAAAATTATTCAAACTTTCTTTACTGGAATAAACAATTGTCAGTAATACAATAAAAAGTGTGGAAGCAATTATCACCAACGATAAGCCATCTAATACCAAATGGAAATGAATATTTAGCAAAGGAATCCATTCAATATTCACTTCTTCAAGCCAGTTATTACCTTGTTGTAATACCGTTAATCCATCTAACCATAAGATTAAAGCAAGCATTAACGTAATTAAAATTGTCAGAAATGCAATGACCATTGGTAACTTATACCAACGCGATGGTAGATAAGAAGTTCTAACAATTCGCAATAAAAAAACATGGCATAACCAACTAATAAATCCGCCTATTACAGGTAAGAATACAAGCGATAACAACATGAAAGATTACACCTTTATTAAATAAAAACGAGTAACATTAATATAATAATGCTTCCCATGACAATTGAAACCATATACCACCTTATATGCCCATTTTCTAAGCTGACAATATATGAGTTAACTTTCTTTATCCCTAACATTATCCAATTATCCCATAATGCTAAAGGATCTTGTTTAAGTAGGTTAGCTAAAAATAGATAAGGTTTAACAAATAGGTAACTGACAACATAATCAAAGCGCCAATCGCCATTACATAATCGCGCAAAGAATTTAATCATTGGTGTATTAAGTATTTCTTGCACTTCACTATTCGGATGTGCGTACAAAATATAGGCGATAAGAAAACTCAATAATGTTACAGCAGCGAGTAGTAATTGAAACGATAACTGACCGTTAGTATCAAGTTCAGCAATAGGAATAAGCCCTTGAACAGGTAGCGGGAAATAGATAAAAATTGCTGTTGTAAAAATCAATAGGATAAAGGCTGGACAATAACTTATCCACATAGTTCTATTAAAGTCAAAAATCTTTGGTTTATGATAAAATGCGGTAAAAATTAGTCGCCAAATACTTAAGCTTGATAACAAAATACCTAATAAACCGATAGTACCAGCCATGAGATGATCTTTAGCCATTAGCCCCCAAATAATATCACCTTTGATATAAAAAGAGGCGGAGATCCAAGGCATGGCACTTAATGACAACATAACAAGCAAAAATATGGCATACAACATTGGGAATGATTTGACTAATCCACCAAGCTTGTTGATATCACGCTCACCATGACATTTTTTAATTAAAATCGCAGAGGCAAAAATGAGTAAAGAGCTGGTTACCGCATAATTGATTAAACAATTGAGTGATAAATTCCAACTTTGTGTGGAAAACGCATAAAATAAGTAACTAAGCTGAGCAAGGTTAGTAAAAGTGATTATACGCTTAATATCACTTTGAACTAGAGCAATTGAACTAGCAAATAATACGGTTAACGAAGAAATAATTGTCATAATGGCTAACGTATCACTCGACATCATAAACAAATTACTTAAACGTAGAACCAAATATACCCCTGCTAAAATAACCGTAGATGATTGCAGCAAAGCCACTGCTGGCATAGGTGCTAATGTTGTTTCAACAAACCATGAGTGCATAGGGAATAGTGCAGATTTACTTATTGCCCCTAAAAATAACATCAATGTTATCCAAAAAATAACATCTGAATCGATAGCTAGATTATCATGAGCTTGAGTTAAAATGTCACGAATATTTAACGTATCTAAAGTTTGATACAGTAAAAAAATACCAATAATAAGAAAGATATCGGTTAAATGCATGATAACAAAGGCTTTAACAGCAGCATAACCATTACGCACCTGCTTATAATAAATACCAATAAGTAAGTAAGTACTTAAACTTACCCCCTCCCAACCAATTAACATAACTAAGAGATTATCAACTAGTACAATAGTTAGCATACTAGCAATTAATAAATTACTATACGCATAAAAATTATAAATATCTTTTTTTGAGGTTAAATAACAGGCTGCAAAAAAATAAATTAATAGACCAAAAAAGGCAATTAACACCAGAAAAGTAAGCGATAAACCATCTAGCGTTAAAGATAAAGGAACAACAAAATCACCGACTGAAAACCAATTCCAAAGTGGTCGGCTATAGACTAACGTCATATCAGGTACAGTATTTTTACTAAAATCAATACATGAAAATAGCGTAATAAGAGCAACAATTAGCATTGTGCTAAAGCCAATAATCATGACATTAATTGACCGAATATGTCTCCCTAGACAAACTAATAATAAAAAAGAGACTAAAGGAACAATAATAGTTAAATAAAGTAAGTTCATCCTTTCATTTCACTCAATGAGTCAATATTAAATATTTTACGGCGGTATATTAATTTCATCAGCAACGCAAGCCCAACACACGCTTGCGCTAATACAGTAATGACAGCTAAAATAGCCAGAATTTGTCCTTCTGGCTGTTGCCAATAACTACTAGCAGCAACCACAGCGACGATAGCGCCATTATTCATAATCATAAGGCTTAATAGTAGAAAGTAAAAATTACGTCGAATCATCACCCCTAATAAGCCAATTACAAATAATACAGACGCAAGAATAAGACAATGCATTAAAGGAATCATATTATTTCTCCGACAATAGCCGATGCATAAAATGATAAGCAATAACAACTGCACCTAACAACAAAAAAACAGCCAATTCAGACATTAAAATGTAAGCATATACTGACATTTCATGCATTAACTCATGTGACTCTTTAATCTGAGAATAGTCAGTACTCACTACTCCATAAATCAGTACGACTAATAAAATAAAAGCTAAAACTAATGGGCCTAGCCAAATTTTAGGACTGATGCCTCGCTTTTTATTCTCAACATTGTCGACACGAATTCGTAGAATAGTTGCAACAGATAAAAATAACATCACTGTGCCACCAATAAATAAAATAATGTATAAAACAGCAGAAAAATACGTATCGAGTAAAATAAATATTAAAGCTGAAGCGAAAAGCGCAATAATAAGGTATAAAATGGCTTTATCAACACGTAAGCAACTAATCACTTTTATACTGGCAATAACAGTAATAATCGACGCAATATAGAAAACAATAAGCATCAAATAACAATCCAATATACATTAATCATTGCCTTAGTATATACCCAAATCCTATTAAGATACAGTTTACAGACAATCTGTTAACAGAAAACAAGCATTTAAAAACATAATCTGACTAAAAAATACGCTTAATTAATTTTTTTATCTATTTAGATAATGATGAGAATATAATTAAAACAATTAAAACAATAAAGAATATAAAATTTTATGATTTAAATTCAATGTGGTATTGTTATAAAGTATATATCTTAAACAAATTAGCAATGACTTATATCTTAGCCTTTAAATTGTAATAATCGTTTTACAGTTTAAAGTTTAGTTAGCCATAATTATGAAAATGAGAACAGAATGAACAGTGAATATTCCTCAATGAGAAGCAACGTCAATATGCTAGGGACTTTACTCGGTGATGCAATTAAACGCGCCACTGGTAATGAAACATTTGATTTAGTGGAAGAAATAAGACAATTATCGAAATCAGCACAGCAAGGTAATAAACAAGCCCATAATGAATTACTTAAATTGATTGAAAATTTAAATGATGAAGATTTGTTACATGTTGCTCGAGCATTTAATCAATTTTTAAATTTGGTTAATACTGCCGCCGAATATTATGGTATTTCTCCTCATGGCGAAGCATCGAGCAGCCCTAAAAAAATGACGGAATTATTTAGTACATTAAAAAAACTCAATTTTTCAAATCAAACCATAACACAAGCTATTAATGATCTTTCGATTGAACTCGTATTAACAGCTCATCCAACCGAAATTAATCGCAGAACAATGATTAATACCTATACGGCTATTAATAATTGTCTATCTCAACTAGATCATAATGATTTAGCTGATTACGAAATAGAACGGATCATGCGCCGTCTTAAACAACTTGTCTGCCAAGCATGGTACACCGATGAAATCCGTAAAAAACGCCCTACACCGCTTGATGAAGCAAAATGGGGATTTTCAGTCATTGAAGATAGTTTATGGGAAGGGGTGCCACTGTTTTTACGTGAATTTAATGATCAATTAGTTGATGCATTTAACGAACAATTATCGGTTGATCATGTTCCAATTAAATTTACCTCATGGATGGGGGGCGACCGTGATGGCAACCCAAATGTAACAGCTAAAGTGACAGAAAAGGTCATGTTACAAGCTAGGTTAAAAGCAATTGAGTTATTTTTAGCTGACATTCAAATACTGGTTCGTGAATTATCGATGAGTGAATGTAGCCAAGCGGTTATCAACTTGTTAGATGAAAATAATAAATCTGCCTCTGAACCTTATCGAGCAGTGATGAAACAGTTACGAGCTCGACTAGTGAAAACCCATAGTTATATTGTTTCATTACTGAATAATGAACAAGTCATCCCCCCTACAGATATCTTAATTAAAAATGAACAACTGTGGACACCACTTTATACCTGCTATGAATCATTAATTGAAAATGGCATGTCAACAATAGCACATGGTCCACTACTTGATACGTTACGACGTATAAAAAGCTTCGGTTTACAATTAGTCAGGTTAGATATTCGCCAAGATAGCGCTGTCCATACTGAAGCACTAGATGCATTAACTAAAGAGCTGAACCTAGGCAGTTATGCCCAGTGGTCTGAAGATGAAAAACAGGCATTTTTATTAACAGAATTGCAATCAAATCGCCCTTTATTACCTTACCGCTGGCAACCACCAGAAATGGTACAAGAAGTTTTAGACACTTGCCGTGTTATCAAAAAGGCAGGACAAGAATCGATTGCATCTTATGTTATATCAATGGCCAAAGCGCCTTCAGATATTTTAGCGGTTTACCTACTCTTAAAAATGGTCGACTGTCAAAAAAATATCCCTGTTGCTCCATTATTTGAAACCTTAGATGATTTAAATAATGCCAAATCTGTCATGCAAAAACTTCTGGATATTCCTTGGTACCGTGAAAAGATTCAAGGTAAACAGATGGTCATGATTGGTTATTCTGACTCTGCTAAAGATGCAGGTACGCTCGCTGCATCGTGGGCACAATATCGTTCACAAGAAGAGTTGGTTCACCTATTTGAAAAATATAATATCAATCTTGTGCTCTTTCATGGGCGAGGTGGATCGATAGGTCGAGGCGGTGCACCCGCACATGCGGCATTACTTTCACAACCACCAGGATCGTTAAAAGGTGGTCTTCGCGTGACAGAACAAGGTGAAATGATCCGCTTTAAACTGGGTTTACCGGAAGTAGCTCTAAGCAGTTTGATGCTATATGCATCAGCCATTTTACAAGCTAACTTATTACCTCCACCAGAGCCTAAACAAGCATGGCGTGATATTATGGATGAAATGTCTGATATATCATGTCGTTGCTATCGAAGTTATGTACGTGAACGTGCCGAATTTGTCGATTATTTTAGAGCAGTAACGCCAGAAGCAGAACTTGGACGATTACCACTTGGTTCTCGTCCACAAAAACGACGAACAGGTGGCGGTATTGAAAGTTTACGCGCCATTCCGTGGATTTTTGCTTGGACACAAAACCGTTTGATGGTGCCATCTTGGTTAGGTGCCGGTAGTGCACTTAAACAAGTGATTGAAGAAGGAAAAAAAGATTTACTTAAAGACATGTATCATAATTGGCCGTTTTTTAATGCACGTTTAGGTATGTTAGAAATGGTTTACGCTAAAGCTGCGCCAAATATTCATGAATATTACGAGCAAAGACTTGTCGATCCGATTTTATGGCCGTTAGGTGAAGAATTAAGAAATTTATTAACTCAAGACATTAACACCGTACTAACTATCACCGATGATATTAGCTTAATGGCTGACTTGCCTTGGATTGCTGAATCGGTTGCATTACGTAATACATATATCGAACCGTTAAACTTATTACAAGCTGAATTATTGAGACGTTCGCGTAATCGCAGTGAAGAAGAAAATACAACGGTTGAACAAGGATTAATGATTACTATATCCGGAATTGCTGCTGGTATGCGTAATTCAGGGTAACGGACCATCAAAAAATAAAAAGAGCAATTTGCTCTTTTTATTTTCCCGATAATAACTGATCTAAATAAGCTTTAGCATCTTTGTCACCTTGCTCGCTTGCTTTAGTAAACCAATAAATCGCCCGATTGGTATTTTTTTCAGTCCCTTCGCCTTCAAGGTACTTTATACCTAAATTATATTGCGCATCAACACTACCTTGTTCTGCGGCTTTAATGTACCATTCTACAGCCTTCTTGGCATCTTTTGGCACGCCGCCACCAACTTCATACATCACGCCAATATTGTATTGTGCATCAGCATTACCCGCTTCAGCCGCTTTAGTAAACCAGTATGCAGCTTTGGAATTATCAGATTTTGTGCCAGTTCCTGTTGCATACATAATGCCCAAGTTATACATCGCCAGTACATGCCCTCGTTCTGCGGCTTGAGTATAAAAATAAGTAGCAGCGACATAATCTTTAGTTAAACCATCACCATGTTCTGACATCAAACCTAAATAGTATTGCGCTTCTGGATTATTATTTTTAGCGGCCTTACTAAACCAATCTGCCGCAACCATTTTATCTTCTTTTACACCATCGCCAAAAAAATACATGATACCTAAATTAAGGTAAGCATCTAAAACGCCTTGCTCGCCAGCTTGAGTAAAATAATCAATTGCACTTAACGTATTTTTAGTTGTCCCTTCACCATTTTTATACATTAACGCCAAATTATATTTAGCTAAGGCATAATTTTGGTCTGCTGCGCGTTTATAATATTGAAATGCCTGCACAAGATCAGCTGTGGTACCCAAACCATTTTGATACATATAAGCCAGATTATTTTGCGCTTTAGCTAATCCTTGATCCGCTGCTTTTTTATACCAAAAAAAAGCTCGAATATCACTAACATCAACGCCTAAGCCTTGCTTATAAATAGTTCCCAATGAGAATTGAGCTTGGGCATCACCTTTTTCAGCTGAAACCCGTAAAGAAGGGATTAATGAACCAGGATCTGCAACCTTCAGTTCAGTATCTGCCTGAGTTTTCGTTTCACTTGCCAAGACACCATAAGAAAACCAAAACATAAGCGCCAATAAAATTCGAAATTTTTTCATAATTATTTAATTGCCATAACATGGGTAATAATTATACATAAATGCATAAAAAGGTGATAGTTTTTGTTTATTTTAAGTAAATTTATGTAAAAGATATTGTTTATCAAACATGGTTATCAACTGGCTACACGCCAAGTTTATCCCAAATCTCATCAATATAAGCAACGACCTGAGGATCTTTTTTAATTATTTTGCCCCACTCTCGGTTAGTTTCTCCTGGCCATTTATTTGTGGCATCCAATCCCATTTTAGATCCTAAGCCCGAAACCGGAGAAGCAAAATCTAAATAATCAATCGGAGTATTATCAATGAATGTGGTGTCTCGATGAGGATCCATACGTGTTGAAATCGCCCACATAACATCTTTCCAATCGCGTGCATTAATATCATCATCACAAACAATGACAAACTTGGTATACATAAACTGTCGTAAGTAGGACCAAACCCCCATCATGATACGTTTAGCATGCCCAGGGTACTGCTTTTTGATAGTCACAACAGCTATTCGATATGAACATCCTTCTGGCGGTAAATAAAAGTCTACAATCTCGGGAAACTGCTTTTGTAAAATAGGAATAAATACCTCATTTAACGCGAGTCCCATAATAGCCGGTTCATCGGGTGGCCGTCCAGTATAAGTTGAATGATAAATAGCATCTTTGCGATGAGTTAAATGGGTCACAGTAAAAACAGCAAAATGTTCAACTTCGTTATAATAACCGGTATGATCACCATAAGGCCCTTCCGGTACCACTTCATTCGGATCAATATAACCTTCTAAAATAATTTCTGCTGTGGCTGGTAAATCTAAGTCATTAGACAATGCTTTAACTACCTCGGTTCGACCTTGCCTTAATAACCCTGCAAATGCGTATTCTGGTAAAGTATCGGGTACGGGTGTAACTGCGGCTAAAATTGTTGCAGGATCTGCACCAATAGCCACTGCCACTGGAAATTTTTCGTGAGGATGAGCTTGTTGCCATTCGGCAAAATCAAGCGCACCACCTCGATGTGATAACCAGCGCATCACTAATTTATTTTTAGCTAATAATTGCAATCGATAAATACCCACATTTTGCCTTTCTTTATAAGGACCTTTAGTAATAGTTAATCCCCAAGAAAGTAACGGAGCTACATCCTCTGGCCAGCAATGCATAATAGGCAATTGTGTTAAATCAACGTGTTCATCTTTTAATACTACTTCTTGACAAGGGGCCGATGATCGGCGCTTGACCGGCATATTCAATATCTGCTTATATTTCGGTAAAACATTAAAAAATTGTCGAATACCTTTTGGCGGTTCAGGTTCACGTAAAAAAGCTAAAAGCTGCCCGATTTCACGTAATGCCGAGGGATCGTCTTGCCCCATTGCCATTGCAACTCGTTTTGTTGTACCAAATAAATTACATAGTACAGGCATCGTATAACCAATAGGGTTTTCAAATAATAATGCGGGACCTTGTGCACGTAAAACTCTATCGGCAATTTCGGTCATTTCAAGATAAGGACTAACAGGATAAGTAATGCGTTTTAATTCACCTTGTTGCTCAAGATAAGTTAAAAAATCACGAAAATTAGAAAAATTCATTCACTATTACTCCCTGTTACTTTGATACCCAATCCAAAGGGGTTTTGTTTATTAAATGAGGTTTGGCTTCTGTCTTGGATTAATCTTCATCAAAATTTTCACTATAAATGGGCGTTTGTTTATTCTGATTGCATTCAATAATTTTAGGTAATAAGGTTTGAAATTGTTTTTGATCAACTTCTATAAACTTTTCTGGTTCAACTTGAAAGAATAAATATTGCGTCGTGTTATCGTCAAATTGAAAAGAAGCTAACCAGTAATTTCGATTTTCACTATTATCATTAGCAAATATTTTAATAATACTACTTGCTCGTTTTTCAGGTTGATCATGTAATTTATAATCAATTATCTTCTCTGCAATTTGAGTATCATATTCATCAAAAATCATGTATTGATTTTGGTTAATCTGACACTTTGGTATGTTTATTTCAGCATAACTGTTTAGGGTAAAAAAAGATAAACAAATTGACATAATATAACGATTTAATTTCATGCCTGACCTCTTAACTGAATTTTAATAATTTACAATCTTCTTGATTGCCTCTCGATTATTAGGCGATAAGGTCAAATTAGCCGCATCTTGAATTGACATCCATTGATAGGCTAAATGTTCACTCAACATAGGTTTTACCTCTGTGGTCAGAGGCAGATAAAACCAATGTTCTTTATTTATCTTAACCTGTGGTGCATATCGATGTCTAAACTGTGGAAAAATTTCAAATTCAACAACATGTTTAGCATCGACTAACGACAAATTACTACCAACAATATCAATACCTGTTTCTTCATACACTTCACGAATTGCCGTTTCAATTGGCAATTCGTTATTCTCTAAACTGCCTGTTACTGACTGCCAAAAATTAGGATCATCTTTGCGTTGCATCATCAAACAACGCAAAGTGGTTTGGCAGTAAATAACAACTAACACCGATTCAGGTTTTTTAAATGTTTGCATTTAACATTTCGCTATTTTTTGCAAACTTCGATTCCTAGTTCTACTAATGCTGCTGGATTTGCCGGGCTCGGTGCATCAGTCAATAAACAGGTAGCAGCTGTGGTTTTCGGAAATGCAATCACATCTCGAATATTATCCGTGCCTGTTAATAGCATAGTTAAGCGATCTAATCCGAATGCCAGTCCAGCATGAGGCGGGGTTCCATATTTTAAGGCATCAAGTAAAAAACCAAATTTTTCACGTTGATCATGTTCATTAATACCTAAAATTGAAAATACCGCTTGTTGCATTTCACTGCGATGAATACGCACTGAGCCGCCCCCTACTTCATAACCATTAATGACCATATCATAGGCATTAGCAACCGCTGTTTCAGGACTGTCCATTAGCTGCTGAGGGGTAAAATCTTTTGGAGAGGTGAATGGATGGTGCATGGCACTAAGTCCTTCATCTGTTTCTTCAAACATTGGAAAATCCACAACCCAAAGAACAGCCCATCTATTTTCATCGGTTAAGGCTAAATCCTTACCAACTTTTAAGCGTAATGCGCCTAGCGCATCACTAACAACTTTGTAGCTATCAGCACCAAATAATAATATATCGCCATCTTTAGCATTAGCTCGATTAAGTAATGCTTCCATTTGTGTCTGATTAAAGAATTTTGCAACAGGGCTTTGTACACCATCTAGTCCTTTGCTACGTTCATTAACTTTGATCCAAGCCATACCTTTGGCACCATAAACTGAAATAAATTGCGTATAATCATCGAGCTGTTTTCGGGTTAATTGCGCGCCATTAGGCACACAAAGTAATGCAACACGCCCTTTTGGATCATTAGCAGGCGTTGAAAATACTTTGAAATCGACATCTTTAACCAAATCTGCAACATCAATAATTTCAAGCGGGTTACGTAAATCCGGCTTATCACTACCAAAACGTCGCATTGCTTCTGCAAAGGTCATAACAGGGAACTTGCCTAAATCAACATTTTTAACATGCAACCAAAGTTCACGAATCATTTGCTCCATGATTTCACGCACTTGCTCTGCTGTCATAAATGAAGTTTCAACATCAATTTGGGTAAATTCAGGTTGGCGATCTGCGCGTAAATCCTCATCACGAAAGCATTTAACAATTTGATAGTATCGGTCAAATCCTGACATCATTAAGAGTTGTTTAAATAGTTGTGGAGACTGAGGTAAAGCATAAAATTCACCGTTATGAATTCGGCTAGGCACTAAATAATCACGCGCACCTTCTGGTGTGGCTTTAGTTAACATAGGTGTTTCGATGTCTAAAAAACCATGTTCATTCATAAACGAACGCACAAAAGCAGTCACTTTAGCGCGTGTTTTGAAAATTGCCGTCATCTCCTGACGACGAAGATCAATGTATCGATATTTTAAACGCTGCTCTTCACTATTATTTTGATTAAAGTCTAATGGTAAAACATCACTTCGATTAAAAATAACAAGTTCAGTTGCTAAAACTTCAACTTCACCAGTTGCCATATCTTTATTGATTTGGCCTTCTGGTCTAGCCCTTACTTTACCTTTAATTTGAATACAAAACTCATTGCGTAGTTCACCCGCTAACTGATACGCCTGCAAATAATCAGGATCAAAAAAGACCTGTACAATTCCTTCGCGATCACGCATATCAATAAAAATCATACCACCTAAATCTCGGCGTTTATTAACCCAACCACATAAGGTAACTTCTTGATTAATATGAGATGAGTTTAACTGACCACAATAAATCGAACGCATAAAATATCCTGTTAAAATTTCAAGCTATAAAAATTGTCTGTATTATAAATCAAATAAAGGGCTTATAAAGGCATTTATTGATATTTATTATTGAATTGTTTTAATCAGCTCATCAAAAAGGTAATCTTGAGTATGATTTCAAATTAACAACAGTTGTTTATTGACGGTAATAATCAAGGTTATGTATATTAAATATGCAATGCAAATACTGACTATGATTCTAGATATCATGGATAGTGATTATTGATAAAAACTATTAGAGGTTTATAAGGATGGAAATTATTAAAGACTATAGAGTGCATTTGTTAGCACTGATAGTCGTTCTGATCTGTGAGTTTATTGGTAAACAATCTATTTGGATTATTACTTTATACCCCATGCTATATGCTATGATTATTGGCGGAATCATAAGCCTTCCTAAGCTCAAAATATTAAACATAAAAAATATGAATCATGCAAGTGCCGTTATGATTGTCACATTAATGCTACTTGTTGCCAAATTGGGCGTTGCCGTTGGTCCTAAAATCGATATGATTTTAAAAGATGCAAAATTGGCACTCATTTTTCAAGAACTCGGTCACTTTGCCGGTACCATTTTATTAGGATTACCTTTAGCAATGATGTTAGGTATGAAACGTGAAGCGGTTGGCGCCACTTACTCAGTTGCACGTGAACCTAATATTGCCATTGTTGCAGATAAATACGGTTTAGATTCAGCCGAAGGACGCGGTGTGATGGCTATGTACGTTTGCGGCACACTTTATGGTGCGATTTGGATGAGCATCTTAGCGAGTATTATGGCTAAATTAGATATTCTTCATCCCTATGCTTTAGCGATGGGCGCGGGTGTTGGTAGCGGAAGTATGATGGCTGCGTCACTAGCACCAATTAGCGATCTGTATCCAGATCTGGCAAGTGAAATTAAAGCCTATGCAACAACAGCAAATCTAATGTCCAGTATAGTTGGTATCTACATTTATACACTATTTTCATTACCTTTTGCTTCTTTTTTATATAACACTTTTGCTCGTTTTCGTCGTAATTAAGGAAGGATTGTTGTAATGAAAAGTTTAGAAACGCTATTTTTACTCATTTTAGTCGCTATCATTATGGCAGCAGGTAACACTGTCGGCTATAAAGTTGATTTTATGTTATCGTTACAAGCATTAGCCATTTTAGTGGTTATATCAATTGTTGGATACTTTGTTGGCAAAGTACCTTTACTCAATAAATTTCCAGTAATTTTATGGGTGTCAGTAGTTGCAGCCGTTGCCTCATCCCCTATATTTCCTTTCCACGAACAAGTTGTTTCAATTACGGACAATGTATCATTACTTGCAGTTTGTACACCGGTACTTGCCTACGCAGGGCTTGCTATTGGCAAAGATTTAGCATTATTTAAAAGTATCTCTTGGCGAATTATCCCTGTTTCGCTAGCGGTGTTTTCAGGTACGTTTATTTTTGCCGCAATCATTGCACAAATTACGTTACATTGGGAAGGTGTTATTTAACTGGAGTAGGAATTAACTCATGAATAAAGAAGAACTTAAACAACAGGTTTGCCTTGCTATTGCAAACCGAAAAGCGGACATAAAAGCCATTGCTGAAGCTATTTGGGCTGAACCCGAACTTGGTTACAAAGAACACAAAACCGCAAAAAAAGTAGAGCAAACATTTGAAAAATTGGGCGTACCCTATAAAAATAAATTAGCGTTAACCGGTGTTAAAGGCCGGTTAAAAGGCGGAAAAGGCAGTAAATATAGCATCGCAGTTATTGGTGAACTTGATGCCATAATTTGTGCAGATCACCCTGCTGCTGATGAAACCTCTGGCGCAGCTCATTGCTGTGGGCATAATGCACAAATTGCGAATATGATGGCTGTGACGATGGGACTAATCGATTCTGGCGCAATGCAATATTTAGCGGGTGATGTGGTTCCTTTTGCAGTACCAGCTGAAGAATATGTGGAAATCACTTATCGAAATCGGCTTATTGAAGAAGGTAAAATCAAATACATCGGGGGTAAGCCTGAACTCATTTCCCGAGGTGAATTTGATGATGTCGATATGGCGCTGCAAATCCACTTAACTAGTGTACCAAATGAACGTAAAGATGGTTTTATTGAAATATCAACAACCAGCAATGGATTTATTGGAAAACTAATCAAATATAAAGGTGAAGCAGCTCACGCAGCAGCAGCCCCACATGCAGGCGTTAACGCATTAAATGCAGCTATGATGGGATTGATGGGTGTTAATGCAATTCGTGACACATTTCAAGAAAAAGATTATATCCGATTCCACCCAATAATTACTCAAGGTGGCGATTTGGTCAACGTCGTACCCAGTGATGTAAGAATGGAAAGTTATGTGCGCGCAGGTAACGTTCCTGCAATGATTAAAGCCAATGAACGGATTAATCAAGCCTTACAAGCGGGGGCGATGGCTGTTGGGGCTAGTTGTGAAATCAAAGATTTACCAGGTTATCTACCTTTACATAATAATGCCACGTTAAATGAACTTTTGAAGCATAACGCTGAAAAATTAATTGGTGAAGAAAATGTTTCAGTTGCGCCACATATGACTGGTAGTACTGATACAGGTGATTTGTCGCACATTATGCCAGTAAGTCACCCATGGATCGGATCTGTGAGAGGCGTGTTGCATGGAAAAGATTATGTCGTATTTGATGAAGAAATGGCTTATATTCGCCCTGCACAAATGATGGCGTGTACAATTATCGATTTACTTTTTGATGATGCAAAATCAGCACAAACCCTCATATCAAATTACAAACCACTCATGACCAAAGAAGAATATCTCACCTTTTTATCTGGTTTTGACAAATAATCTTAACAGCTTGGCGCCGTAAGGCGTCAAGTGTCTGCTATAATATAGCAATTTACGATGAACAATTATCTATTATGCAAGCGCTAACTGATCAAGAATTATTTCGTTACGATAGGCAAATAACTTTGCATGGTTTTGATATTGAAAAACAGCAAGTGTTAAAAAATAGTGCGGCACTAATTATTGGTTTAGGCGGACTTGGCTGTGCAGCTTCGCTTTACCTCACAGCGGCTGGCGTTGGAAAGTTAACCTTAGTTGATTTTGATACCGTGACAAAATCAAATTTAAACCGGCAAATTTTATATACAGAAAAAACAATCAATCAATATAAAGTTGAAGTTGCAAAACACACGCTAAGTAAACGCAATGCAGATACTATCATAAATACAGTGAATCAAAAACTGGATGATAGTCGCTTACTTTCACTTATCAAACATCATCAAATTGTGATTGATTGTAGCGACAATCTAACCACTCGAGAACAAATTAATCGTTGCTGTTTTCAAACTAAAACACCACTAGTCTCTGGTGCAGCCATTCGTATGGAAGGTTTATTAACTGTATTTACTTATCAGCATGATGAACCTTGTTACCATTGCCTGAGTCGTTTATTTGGCGACGATCAATTGAGTTGCGTTGAAACTGGGGTAATGGCCCCTTTAGTGGGAATGTTTGGCTCAATGCAAGCATTAGAAGCAATAAAAGTGCTTACTCATTATGGCACACCGTTATCGGGTCGACTACTAATGGTTGATACAATGAGCATGCAATTTAATCAAGTTAAGCTGACAAAACAACCTAACTGCTCAATCTGTGGTAATGAACAAAATAAGCAGGCACGACAATGAAATTCAATCGTATCATCTTAGCACCGATGGAAGGCGTGTTAGATTATAATGTGAGAAAAATCTTAACTCAAATTAATCAATTTGATTATTGTGTGACAGAATTTGTCAGAGTGACTCATCATAAATTATCTAACCGAACATTTTACCGTCTATGCCCTGAACTTTACCATGATGGAAAAACAGCGTCCGGTACGCCTGTGCGTGTGCAAATTTTAGGGCAATCACCACAATGGATGGCAGAAAATGCGGTTAAAGCTATTGAGTTGGGTTCGTATGGAATAGATATCAATTTTGGTTGTCCTGCTAAAACAGTCGTGGGCAGCCACGGCGGCGCTTACTTATTACAATACCCAGAACAAATATTTAATATTGTTGAACAAACAAGACTCGCTATTGGCACAACGGCAAAACTATCAGCCAAAATTCGTTTAGGGTGGACAGACAAATCTTACTGTTTAGACATTGCTAACGCGATTGAACAGGCAGGAGCAAATGAAATTGTCATTCATGGAAGAACAAAAACTGACGGTTATCAAGCTGACAAAATCGATTGGCAAACAATAGGAAAAATTAAACAAAAATTAAATATTCCAGTTATTGCTAACGGCGAGATTTTTTCCGTTAAAGATGCGCAAAACTGTCTTATCCAAAGTCAAAGCCAAGACATTATGCTTGGACGTGGTATTTTAACGATCCCAAACTTAGCCAATATGATTCGTTTTAATGATGCAGAGTTACAGTGGCAACAAATTTTAGAAATTTTAATCAATTACGCTACAACAACTATCGAAGAGGTTAAACCGCTTTATCATTCAGCGCGCATCAAACAATGGCTAGCTTACTTAAAATCGCACTATTTTCAAGCGGCACAAGTATTACAAAATATTCGAACATTAAAAACACAACAGCACATTGCCGATTCACTTAAGCAACAACAAACAACACTATTATAACGTTAAGCTATACCCAGTGTTTCGATAAAAATAGTACTGGGTAACTTTACGCACAATCAAACAAGATAAAATAAACGAGATAGTTGCTAGTGCTATTTTTAATACTAACGCAGTGTAATCATGTAAAGTGATTTGGCTAACAGTCAAGTCAAATAAGCTTTCAGCAATGCTAAAAAGAGTAAAATTAAACACAAAAATAAACAGATTCGAATAAACCACACTTTTCACAATTCTATCAATCTGTAATACCATAAATACTTGAGTAAACATGTTTTTGCAAACAACTATAACAACACAGAAAGTCAACACATAACAGATAAAAGGGAAGGCAATATGGCGGCCAATCGAAATAAGATAGTGATCTTGTTGGATCAAAATATCTAAAATAAAAGACGGGAAACCAATCAAAGTAAAAAAGAAAAAGACTAAAAATAAAATAAAATGAATTTTACAGCTATTAAGCGTATTAAGTTCAAAAACTAACGCACTCTTTTCAAACTGATTATTTAATCCCCTAATGCAATAATAAGTCAGTAAACCTGCACACAAATAAAATAGACTATCAGGAATAATACTTAGCACTAAAATAAATAACCATGAATCAACATCGATATAATTGATGAATATTTCATCAAACATTAAATCGGCTATAACACTTAATAAATAACCAATAGCACAAACAATCAGTACATTTATTATAATAAGAATAATATTTTTTAAGGTCACTAAATGAACGTTAATTCGATAAAATGCAATTGCAGATACCCCAAATAACAATAGACATTCGGGAATTGAACGTAGCAATTGATAAGGGGTAAGTTTATACAGTGAAGACCATAAATTTTTATAGTCATGAAAAGTAGCAAGAAAAGTTATACCAAATCTAATGTTGAAAATAAAAGCACTTGAAATAAGAAATAGTGTTATAAAAATAAAGGGCAACTTAAAAAAGGATAATTTGTACATTAGTCTATCTAAAACCTGTTAATTCTCTATTTTTTTATAAAAATTTTAATGATAACAAATAGATGGTAAGTTAATTTAACAGATTAATTTGCACGTTAAACAAGCAATGATATCAAATTTGCAAAATCACCAAAATATTTGCACAAAATACCACAAGGTGGCGCTATTACCAACTAGAATATCATTCATCACAAGGTGAATCACAAAAATAAAATGAGAAAAGTGATTAAACCATAATTTAATATAGTTTCATTTTTTCAATAGGTTATATTTTTAAAAAATGCCTCATCACCCAAAAGGTGATGAGTTAAACATAAAATATCAATAGCGTTTTGATTTTAATCAAGTGAAGAAAAAAGCGGAAAATCAGCCTGCTGAGCAATAGCCTTTAATCGTTGCTGTGCTAGGATGATATTATCTTTCCAATGATCATCATTAGCCCACATTTCGATAACCAGTGGCGCACAATAATTCATTAATTTCAATGTGTTAAATACTGCAGCAAAATCAACTTCTCCTTCACCAATAACTAAATCCCTAAATTGCCCGGCATAATTGGGTTTAACTTTATAGGTATCTTTTAGGTGTATTTGAACAATATGATTGCGACTGAGTAAAAGCTCAGTACTAATATCAAAGTTCCATCCCGATATATTACCCACATCAGGATAAGCCATAAAATAAGGTGAGTTGATTTCTGCCTTTAGGATTTCAAATTTACTTAACGAGTTAAGATAATTAGTATCCATAATTTCTACAGCTAACATCACGCCTGCTTTTTCTGCTTGTTTCGCGCACCATTGCATACCCGCAATAAATCGTTGATGGGTTTGTAAGTCAGCAGGTTCATAATACACATCATAACCCGCTAATTGAATTACTCTTACACCTAATTTATAAGCAAATGAAATTGCTTTAAGCATAATCATTTTGGCTTGTTCGCGGATCGTTGGATCCGCTGATCCAAACGGATACTTACGATGTGCACTTAGGCATATCGAATGAAAAAAAATGCCATTTTTTTCACATAAATGTCGTAAGGCATAAATGTCATCGTCACACCAATCTAGCCTTGCTTGACGCTCTTGAGATTCATCAATAGACAGTTCAATAAAATCAAAACCTAAAGACTTTGCTTCAGTCATTTTTTGTTGCCATGAAAGTTGATTAGGCAACGCTTTTTCATAAATACCAATACCAGGCGCGTGTTTAACAAAATTTATTGTTTGTTCAGTCATAATTTATGATCCAATAACATGAGGAAAAACAAAAACAGTCGATTACTCGACTGCAATGTAAAATTACCAATATTTAGCAATTTGCTCCCTCAACGCTTGGGCTGTTTGCTGTCCATTTTCATTGGCTAACGCACGACCAGCAATAAAAGCTTTAGTTTTTATTCCAGCAAACAGATGAATATCTTCAGGAACAATGCCGCCAGTGATGGAAAGTTCTAAACCTAAATCAGAAAGTTGACGCATTTTAATCAAATCTTCTTCACCCCAACCAACTCCAGCTAATTCGGCATCACGAGAACGATGATAGATAGCTTGTTTAATACCTAATTTACGCCATGCTTTAGCATCATCGAAAGTCCAATGACCATATAGTTCAATTTGAATTTCACCCCCAAATTCATCAGCCACTTTTTTACACGCCTCAATGGTGGCAATATGCGCTGCTGCCGATACTGTCAGCCAATCGGCGCCTGCTGAAAACGCCATCTTAGCTAAAATTGCACCGCCATCAGTGGTTTTTAAATCACACACTAAGATATGATTTGGATGCTTCTCTCGTAAAGTTTTTACCCCGTTAATTCCGGCACCAAAAGCCAAGATGGTACCCACTTCAATGATATCAACAAATCCAGCAACATTATTGGCGACAGCTAAAGCGGGTTGCAATTCAGTTTGATCTAATGCGATTTGTAGTTTTGGTTTTGTCATTTTATTTTCCTCTTATAAGAACTATTTTTGCCCATAATAAGCATTTGCACCATGCTTACGGAAATAGTGTTTATCTGACAACGCTTGTTGAATTTTAATTGTTTTATTGAGTTGACGAGTGGCAATAGCCATCATGGCGACTTCTTCAAGGACAACCGCATTATGTACAGCATCAAAAGCATTTTTACCCCAACAAAATGGAGCATGACCTGAAATCACAGCACCAGGCATTGCCATTGGATCGAGTCCTCGACGTTTAAACTCTTCAATAATAACCAGACCGGTATTTTTTTCGTAATCAGAGGTAATTTCGCTATCAGTAAGTCGACGGGTACACGGAACATCACCATAAAAGTAATCAGCATGAGTGGTCCCTAACGCTGGCACATCTAACTCAGCTTGAGCCCAGACGGTGGCATAACGAGAATGGGTATGGACAATACCACCAATATGTTCAAACGCTTTGTAAAGCTCAATATGTGTTGCAGTATCACTAGAAGGATTTAACTTACCTTCCACTGTTTCACCGGTTAATGACACCACCACAATATCCTCAACTGTCATATTGTGATATTCAACCCCAGAAGGTTTAATAGCAATGACACCTTTTGCTCGATCAATTTCTGAAACATTACCCCAAGTAAAGGTCACCAAATGATATTTGGGTAATGCTAAATTGGCCTGTAATACTCTCTCTTTTAAAGCTTGATACATAGAATTAACCTCCCAATAAAGCTTTATCAATCACAGCATAAACATCTTCTTTATTGTTACATGCTCGTAACTTATCTAGATCGATGCCGGTAGGGCTATTTTCATCTTCTAAAATTTGGGTGACCTCCATTAAGCCTTGCATATGTTCATCAGAAGTACTGCCTGCTAAGGTCACTAATACATCGACAGGTTCTTCTTCCCCTTGAAAATAGACTGGTTTATTTAGTGTGACTAATGCAAAAGCAGTTCGGTTAACCCCATCTTCAGGCCTGGCATGAGGCATAGCAAAATTAGGGGCAATAATGATGTAAGGTCCCATAGTGTTCACACAGCGAATAATCGCATCATAATAAGAGGGTTGAATTGCTTTAGATGCGACCAACATATCAGTACCTAATTTAACAGCTTCTTGCCAGGTTGCGGCATTTGCGTTAAGTAAAATAGAGTTGTTTTCTATCAATGATTCTTTCAAAGCCATGTTGTACTCCCTTTTTATTCAATAAATTATTTAGCAAGCACTTTGTTAATCAGTTCAATAAGTTCATCACCAAATGTTTGCGGATTTAACATATTTTGTACCCCCAAAGCGTGCTGACCTTCATTAACCTCAATTTCATTAATTAAGTGTTTAGAAGCCACAATAATGTCAACATTCGGCAATCGTGATTTGTAATCAGTCACCGCACACGAATCCATAACATTAGCAATGCCTTTTTTATCAAGATAATTGGCAATTTTCATTTTCATCATCATCGATGAACCTTGACCACTACCACATACCGCAAGAATACGTATTGGACGTCCTTCGCTAATTGCTACCTCATCCATTTTTTCAACGACTTGTTCATTAAAATCTTGCTGGGTATCATTCGTGTCGGCTTGTATTTTTTGATTGGCTTCATCGCGTCGTAATTGTTTAGCGGCAAAGAACATATACACTAAAGCCAAAGCAATAATGAGATAGATAAATAAGTGAGAAATTGATAGACCTTGTAAAATAGGTGGGAATAAAATTGCCCAGTCAGCCATGCCCATCCAAGAATCGATTGGTGTGCCATTTTGTGCAAAAATATGAATAACCCAAGCTGAACCAAATACTTCAACCATGCCCATGGCAAAACAAATCTTCATTACCGCTTTCCAACCGCCAAAGTGGTTTGCAAACACCCCAATAGTGGCATTAGAAAAGAACATCGGAATAAAACCTGGAATAATCATAATCGGCGATTTAAATACCAGTAATAAAGCAATTGCTAAAAATTGCCCTAATGCACCCCAAATAAAACCAAACACCATTGCATTAGGTGAAAAAGCATAAATTGCCGCACAATCGATCGCTAATACTGCATTAGGAATAAGTTTTTCAGATATTCCTTTAAACGCTTCAGACAATTCAGCAACAAACATTCTTACGCCACCAACAATAACTTGGATTGCTACCGCGAATTTAAGCCCTGTTTCTAAAATATAGATTGTCCAATGCGTTGAACCGGCCATAGTTTGTAAGTTATCTAAACCAAATGACAGTAAAATAATGCCAAAAAAGAAGGTCATCACAATAGCTGTAGCCGCGATACTATCGTGAAAAATATGTAACCATTTTGGTAATTTTAAATTATCAACAGAATCATTTTTATCCCCAAGCTTAGGGGCTAATTTAACGGCAATCCAAGAGCCTAACTGTTGCTGATGACCAATAGAAAACCCTGCCCCACCTGTTACTGCTTCAGTTGGCTTAAACATCATGTTGGAAAATATTCCCCAATATAAAGCGGTAATAATTGCGGAGTAGATGATGGTTTCCCACATACCGTAACCAAACAGAAAATAAAATAAGGTAATAAGTCCTACTTGTTGGAACATAATATGACCGGTTAACATAATGGTTCGAATACCGGTAATACGTCGAAAAATAACCAAAAGGATATTGATAGCCAGTGCCAGTAATACCGCATATCCGACCCAAGAGTAATGTTCTCCCATACCATTTTCAACAGCAACCATCGAAGCATAAGTATCAATAATCGATCCTTTAATGCCATGATATTCCGCTAACTTGGCAATAACGGGTTTAAATGTTGAAACCAATACACCCGAACCGACTTGCAATAACATAAAGCCGACAATTGTTTTGATGGTTCCTTTTAAAATTGTGGTAACGTCTTTACCTAATAGGCAGTACCCCAGCATCGTTACTAACCCTAGTAATAAAGGTGCTTTGGTCATGACTTGACTATAAAAAATATAAAATACGTTATAGATTACTTCCATATGCCCCTCTCATTGATTATGGGCATTTTTTAAATTGAAAGTTGATACTACGCTTACAATTTATAGATAAACTTTATCCTAATGCCCTTTATATGGTTGTTCACTATTAAGTGAATCTTTGAGCTTAATTAATACGGTACGTTGTTAATCAAATTTATTTAATTAACGCTTGCTATATTCCATAATCATAATGAATCACACAATGATTATTTATGATTATTTTGATTGAGATCACTTTTCCCAATAACCAACAGCAATATCTGTGATCAACTTCACATTACAATGAAAAATAATGACAATAAATTAAATCTATATCTATACTTATCAATATTAAATTTAGATTTAAACAAATAAATCAATGAAGATAATTGACAAGTTTTGCAATGATAATTATTATCAAAGTAATCAAATTTGATCAAATCATTAAGGAACATAAATGAATGAAATAACGCGACATAACGAAATCGTCGCTTTAGTTAATGAAAAAGGTGAAGTGAAAGTGACAGAATTAATTGATCACTTCGGTATATCACCGGCAACAGCTAGACGAGATATCACCAAGTTAGATCAGGAAGGTCGAGTTAAAAAAGTACGTAATGGTATTATGCGTTTAGAGGAGCAAAAGCCTATCTGGGCACCAATAGCCAACAACAATACTGATCATTATCACGAAAAAGCGCGAATTGCTATTCGAGCAGCCAAATTATGTGGTAACGATGAAAATGTCGTGATTAATTGTGGTTCAACCGCATTTTTATTAGGTCGGGAATTATGTGGAAAAAATGTCTCTATCATCACGAATTACTTTCCACTCGCTTGTTACTTAATAGAACATGATCATGAAAATGTCATTATTATGGGCGGTTTATATAACAAAACCCAAAACATTATTCTTAATCCAATCGCAAGCATTACCGATTCTTATGCAGCTAAATGGATGTTTACTAGCGGTAAAACATTAACACCCACCGGTCTTTACAAAAATGAAATTTTAAGTGCAGTAGCCGAGCAACAAATATTAGAAAAAGCCGAAAAATTAGTGGTTGTCGTTGATAGTTCAAAAATCGATACCAAAGCAAACTCTGGCATGCTTTTTTGCCCAGTAAACAAGATTGATATTTTAATTACAGGCACACAAGCGAATAAGGAAGTGATTGAATGCATTAAGAAGCAAGGAGTTGAAGTGATATTAGTCTAACTATTAAATAAGGAACATAGTATGAGTAAAGTAAACGAAATTACCCGTGACTCTTGGATTTTAAATACCTTCCCTGAATGGGGAACTTGGCTCAATGAAGAGATCGAAGCGACCGAAGTTAAGCCCAATACCTTTACCATGTGGTGGCTTGCCTGTACAGGAATTTGGTTAAAATCAGCAGGTAATACCAATATTTGTATCGATTTTTGGTGCGGTACGGGTAAAAAAACCCATGCTAATCCATTGATGAATAAGCAACATCAAATGATGCGAATGGGGGGAGTACGTGAATTACAACCTAACTTAAGAACCAGCCCATTTGTGTTGGATCCTTTTGCAATTAAAGAAATCGATGCAGTTATGGCAACGCATGATCATGCTGATCATATTGATGTTAATGTTGCAGCAGCCGTGATTCAAAATTGCTCACCTAAAGTTAAATTTATTGGGCCTAAAGCTTGTGTTGAGTTATGGAAAAGCTGGGGCGTGCCAGAAGATCGTTGTATTGTGGCTAAAGTGGGTGACACAATCACTGTAGGTGACATCACCATTAAAATACTAGATTCTTTTGATAGAACTTCACTTGTTACTCTTCCTAAGGGTGTTTCATCAACAGATAAAGCCATTTTAGATGGTATGAACGATCGCGCAGTTAACTACCTATTTGAAACATCAGGGGGCTCACTTTATCACTCTGGTGATTCACACTACTCTAACTATTATGCTAAACATGGTAATGATCATAAAATTGATGTTGCCTTACTCTCGTATGGTGAAAATCCTCGTGGTGTTACTGATAAGATGACATCTGCTGATATTTTACGTGCAGCAGAATCGCTTAACACCAAAGTTGTGATTCCTTTTCATCATGATATTTGGTCAAACTTCCAAAGTGATCCGCGAGAAATTGAAGTGCTTTGGCAAATGAAAAAAGATCGACTTGAATATCAATTTACACCATTCTTTTGGCAAGTTGGTGGTAAATATACTTACCCGACCGATAAAAATAAAATGCATTATCAACACTATCGTGGATTTAGGGATATCTTTACTGATGAACCAGAATTACCTTATCGTTCCTTCTTATAAGCAAGGTAATTTAAAATTATAGTTATTACGATTATAACTAAAAAAATTTTTAATTAGTTTTTAGGTTGGACGTTTAGTGATTTATAACTTCTGTTTTGCCACACTGACGTCCAAATTTTTTAAAATTGATTATTCATATTGCTCAAATAACTATTTAGCAAACAAATAAAATCGATATTTAATGCTGTGTATACCTGATTTGTTGTGGTTATTTACTACGTCTAAATTCGTAAAATCTATCCAGATAAAGCCAATTTAATTCCCAGCTTAATTTACTTTGTCAACCTACTGTATAAATAACAATCAAAAGTAAAATTGGCATAAATACGATTAAGAATTTAGCCCAAATCACAACATCATAGGCTAAATTCTAAATAATGATGATGAAAGTATAACGGCATTTAGCTAATGTTCACGCAATATTTAAAGCTAACTTCGCCGATAATAGTTTATGTTCAACGACTAATATAATTTAGTAAATTATCTTTTATTAATCAGTCAATACGTTTAATAAAATGCTTTAATTTAAAACCCATTGCAATAAGTGATGCAAAATAGACAAAAACGCCAACAATAACCAGTAAAAATAACCGTGCCACACGCAGTAGCATTGAACCCGTTGACCAATCTGGTAATAGTTGTGCGCCAAGCCATAATACTATAGACATAAAAATGACTGCGATAATAACTTTAGTTAAAAATTTATACCATCCTGGTTGTGGTTGATATAGTTGTTTTTTACGTAACTGCCAGAACAGTAATCCTGCATTAAAACATGCCGCTAAACCAATTGATAACGATAAACCAGCATGTTGTAGTGGACCAATAAACACTAAATTCATCAACTGCGTTAAGATAAGCGTAATAATGGCTATTTTAACTGGCGTTTTAATATCTTGTCTGGAATAGAATGCGGGGGCTAACACTTTAATTAAAATTAGACCAAGTAAACCAATGGAATAAGCAACTAATGCACGTTGTGTCATTAACGTATCATTTAAAGTAAATTGTCCATATTCAAAGAGTGTTGAAATCAACGGTCGTGAAATAACCCCAAGCGCCACAGTACTTGGCAATGCCAATAAAAAACATAATCTTAATCCCCAATCCAACAATTCTGAATATTGTTGATGATGACCTTTCGAAAAGCTTTTAGCTAATGAAGGTAACAAAATTGTACCAAGAGCAACGCCAAGTACACCTGCTGGAAATTCCATTAAGCGGTCAGCATAATACATCCAAGAAACCGAACCAGAAATTAAAAATGAAGCGAAAATAGTATTAATAATTAACGAAATTTGTCCAACAGAAACCCCTAAAATTGCCGGCCCCATTTGTTTTAATACACGCCAAACACCGCTATCTTTAAAACTAATACGCGGTAAAACTAGCATGCCAATTTTTTTTAAAGCAGGAAGTTGATAAAGTAATTGTAAGATGCCACCAACGACTACCGATACAGCTAATGCTAACACCGGTGGATTAAAATAAGGCGTTAAAAATAGCGTAAATATGATCATGCTAACATTGAGTAAAGTTGGCACAAAAGCGGGGACAGAAAAGCGATTCCAAGTATTAAGTATTGCACCAACAAGTGACGCAAGCGAAATAAAAAAGATATAAGGGAAAGTAATTTGTAATAAGCTGGTGGCCAGTTCAAATTTTTCGGTAGATTCTTGCATAAAACCAGGTGCGGTTAACATAATGACAAAAGGTGCAGTTACTATGCCGATTAATGTCACTATAGCTAATACTAATGTTAGTAATCCTGCAACATAAGCAACAAATGTACGAGTAGCGTCAACACCTTGTTGGTTTTTATATTCAGCTAAAATTGGTACAAAAGCTTGTGAAAAGGCACCTTCAGCAAAAATACGTCGAAGTAAATTAGGCAATTTGAAAGCAACAAAAAACGCATCGGTTGCCATTCCTGCCCCAAAATAACGGGCAATAATAGCATCACGTACAAATCCTAATACACGCGATACCATTGTCATAGAGCTTACGGCAGCTAAAGATTTTAAAAGATTCATATTCGATTTATATACAAAGTATATAACTTAACACTGACAATGAAACATAGTCTACAAACTATTCGTTTAAAGCACCATGCTTTTTTCAATAAACTTAGTTTTGAAGAAAATGCTATTTTTGCAAACAATGACGAAGTTAATTTATAAAAAAGTCGAAGTAACATCATACTTATGTAAAAGTGATTAAGGTTAACATAATGTTTAAGTATAAAAACCATACGTTTTTGCTTATTTGCCTGCACTATAAATATGTGATAAATTGACGCCCCGAACAACATTTACACTAATTTTTTTATGAATCAAACAACAAATCCGTCACCTATAAAAACGGGCGGCTTTTTAAATACTATTGAACGAATAGGCAACAAAATCCCCGATGTAACAACACTTTTCTTTTATGCTTTAATTATCTGCTTTATTGCCTCTTTATTACTTTCTTTTGTCAGTTTCGATTACATCAACCCTGTTACCAAAGAAAAACTAGTTGTCGCTAATATGCTAGCACCCGATCATTTAGTAACTTTTTTTACTAAAATGGTCCCAAATTTTGTTAGCTTTCCACCTCTTGGTATTACTATCGTTGCCACATTAGGTATTGGTATTGCTGAAAGTAGCGGCTATATTCATGTGTTACTCAAAAAGTTATTGGCAGTTACACCTAAAAAATTGGTCACTCCATCAGTCATTTTTGTTAGCATGGTTTGTCATATTGCGTCAGACTCAGCTTATGTTATTTTAATGCCGGTATCAGCCATGATGTTTTATGCCACTGGTCGTCATCCTCTTGCGGGCATTGCTGCCGCTTTTGCAGGATTAGCCGGTGGTTTTAGCTCTAGTTATACACCCTCAATTATCGATCCTATCATGCAAGGCTTTACCCAAAGTGCTGCACAGATCATCGATCCATCTTATCAAGTTAATGTGCTTTGTAACTATTTTTTAAGTTTTGGCGGTACTTTTTTTGTTCTACTAGCTTGTTGGTTTGTTACCGATAAAATCGTTGAGCCCCGCTTAAAGGCCAATATGCCTATAAATACTGATTTACAGTTAGATAACCTTGCTGATTCACCAGCAATCACCCCTATTGAAAATCGAGCATTTAAAGTTGCATCAATCGTATTTTTAGTCATCGCTGCTGGTTTGGTACTTTTATTATTACCACAAGACTCTTTATTACGTGCACCTGATGGCAGCTTAACAAGTAATAAAGCACCAATTATGCAAATTATTGTGCCATTATTATTTGTGTTTTTTGCAATTCCGGGCTTGATTCACGGCTTTATTACTGGGGCATTTAAGTCTTCTCGCGATATTGTTAAATCGATGGAAAATATCACTAAATCACTTATTCCTTTTATTGTTTTTGCTTTCTTTTGTGCGCAATTTTTATATGTGTTTTCCAATTCTCAAATAGGCACATTGATTGCAATTGGTGGCGCTGAGTTTTTGAAAGCGTTACATTTACCTTCGGTGGTAACAATATTTGGTGTGATCATTTTAACCAGTATGTTAAATGTGTTAATTACCTCTGCTTCATCTAAATGGGCTATTTTGGCACCAATTTTTGTGCCTATGTTAATGTCTGTGGGTATTTCGCCTGAATTAACGCAAGCCGCTTACCGTATCAGTTCGGCAGTGAACGTAAGCACACCTATGTTTGCGTTTTACCCGCTAATTATTGCCTATTGCCAGCAATACTGCAAAAACACAGGAGTGGGCACATTAAGTTCTATGATGATTCCTTATACTGCCGCGCTGCTTATTGCATTAACTGTAAACTTGTTACTCTTTTGGTTCTTAGGTCTACCAATTGGGTTTGATAGTGGTTACGTTTATCCACCCGTAAATAATTAGTACCAATAAGAGGTCATTTTATTATGAATATTACTGAACAATTAGTTGAACGTTTTTTGCGTTATGTTAGTGTTCCAAGTCAAAGTGTAGTTGGATCTGCGCAAGTACCTTCTACTCCTGGACAAACCGAATTAGCTAAATTACTTAAGCAAGAATTGATTGAACTGAATTTGCAAGATGTACATCTTGATGAGCACAGTATTGTTACGGCTAAATTACCGGGCAATAATCCACATGCCCCTAACATTGGTTATGTTGCTCATTTAGATACGGTGGATGTAGCCTTATCAGATAAAATTCACCCTCAACGCGTTACCTTTAATGGTGAGGATATTTTATTAAATAAAGATAAAGACATCTGGTTTAAAGTTAATGAACACCCTGAATTAAATAAATACCTTAATCAAGAGTTGATTGTCACTGATGGCACAAGTGTTCTAGGTGCAGATAACAAAGCCGCAATTGCAATAGTTATGACGATGTTAGATCAGTTACAAAAGCAAAATTGTACTCATGGTGATATCTATGTGGCTTTTGTACCTGATGAAGAAGTCGGTTTAAATGGCGCTAAAAAACTTGATTTGAACCGTTTTAAACCTGACTTTGCTTATACTATTGATTGTTGTGAGTTGGGTGAAGTGGTGTACGAAACATTTAATGCTGGTTCAGCAATCATTGATATTACAGGGGTATCTGCCCACCCAATGTCAGCTAAAAATGTATTAATCAATCCTATACGCGTTGCAAATGATATTATTAATTGTTTTGATAGTTTCGAAACGCCTGAACACACAGAAGGTAAAGAAGGCTATTTTTGGTTTAATGATATCGTTGGTAACCAAAGTACTACGACACTAAAAATGAGTATTCGTGACTTTGATTTAACAAAATATCAAGCTCGTAAAGCATATATTCAAGACGTAGTAGACTTTATTAGTCGTAAATATCCAAGAGCTAAAATTGAATGTAAAATTACAGATACTTACAGTAATATTGCCAACTATTTAGGTGATGATCGTCGCTGTATCGATTTAATTTATCAATCATTTGAACAATTGAATATTGAGCCTAATACTATTGCTATGCGTGGTGGTACTGATGGTTCGGCACTATCAGCAAGAGGATTAACCACACCTAATTATTTTACAGGTGCTCATAACTTTCACTCTTGCTTTGAATTTTTACCATTATCATCGTTCCTTAAATCGTTTGAAGTAACAATGAAAATCATCGAATTAGCAAATAAAGTTTGATCATCTAATGAAAGAGGGAAATTATTCCCTCTATTTAAATTATACATTGTATCAATGAGTTACAGCTTTCTGCTTTCAACTTTAATTTGAATTGAAATCTATCATACATTTAGCAAGCTACGGCACTCTAGATTTATAACTTACCGTCATAACAAAGGTGCACGGCTTACCAGACATACGACTTCACCGCCAATATTCTTTATATAACAAATTAGTTAAAGCAAACAAGGCTTATAAAAATTGCGATAAATAAATCTACCACTCTCATTTTACACTGTAAATCCAGAGCATTTAGATTGATTATTATCATTATTATTTATCAATCTTTATTATTAATTTCTAATTCTGTAAACCAATTTGCATGAGCTAGATAACAAATACCAAAGTAACCTCAATTTTTAGTGACATCAAATAAGTATTTATCTTTATTAATAGTTTTTTTATCGTTATAAAGATGAATTAAGATCATAGAAAAATAGGTCATGAGGTTTAGTTCGGTGATTACTCAAAAAATACTATTTTTAGTAATTTTTTAGCTTGCAGGATAATTTCATTAAATAAAAATGTTTGCTTTAGCTATTCAAGTCTAATACTAAGTAAAGTTGAAATCTATTCTAAACTAATTAATATCGAACTAACTCACTTGAGTTTAATATCTTTTAAATTGGTCTGTTTTGATATTTGAAATATGAAGAGAAGGATGGTGGGTCGTGAGCGATTCGAACGCTCGACAAACGGATTAAAAGTCCGCTGCTCTACCGACTGAGCTAACAACCCATTTTAGATAAGAATTGCAATGTCCTTAAGAATTAAAGTTACAAGCAATTTCGGGTTGCTATATTACTTACTATTATCAAGCAGTGCAACCCTTTTCTTGCTTTTTGCATCCAATAGCTGGTTATTTATACATTTTACTAAAGTGATGCTAATTTTTTATTAGCAAGATCAACGGTATTTTTATCTTTAGGATATTTACTGACAACTTGTTGAAAAACGGTTTTAGCAGTTTTTTTATCGCCTTTGTCCAATAAGATTATACCAACCTTATAAAGGCTGTCTGCTGCTTTAGGAGAAGCTGAAAAATCTTTTACGACTGTCGCATAATAAAACGATGCTTTATCTTTTTTCCCTTCTTTATAGTAAAGTTGACCTAGCCAATAATTTGCATTAGCTAGGTAACTTGACTTTGGGTAAGCTTCAATGAACTTTTGAAAAGCAGCGATAGAATCACTGTTTTGTTTACCCTCAGAGACATGCTGCATGATAAAGTTATAATCTGCTTTATCGTTACCTGATGTTGTCCAACTTGATAAGTCTGAAGATGGCGTAGCTGATTGAGAATCAGTAGATGGAGCAGGTGCAGGTGAAGACGAATTATCTTGTGAAGAATTAGTATTTGATGAGAATCCTGAACCACCAACCATTTGTTGAAGAATCATCTTTTGACGTTCTATAGTTTGGTTGAGTTGGTATTTAGTTTCTTCCAATTGACCACGAAGTGTATCCAAATCTGATTGTAAATCACTAATTTGTTGCTGATTTTGTATTAATAATTGACCTTGAGCTTGAACTGTTCTATCGAGCTCAGAACTACCAGCGGCACAACCATAACCGGTAAACAAAAGAAATAAGAACAATATGAGTGTTTTTTTATACATATTATATACTCGGCGTGAACTTTAAAATAAAACGGCTGAATTATCAGCCGTTATCACAAGCTATTAATAACCAGGGTAGGTTACTACAGCACGACGGTTTTTAGCATAAGCTGCTTCGTCATGACCTAATACAGCTGGTTTTTCTTTACCATATGATACTACTTGTACTTGTGAGCCAGAAACACCATTACCTTGTAGGTATGATTTAACTGCGTCAGCACGACGTTCACCTAAAGCGATATTGTATTCTGGTGTACCACGTTCATCGGCATGACCTTCAACAACTACGTTTACAGAAGAATTTGCACGCATAAATTCTGCATGTGCATTTAATAATGTAGTATATTCAGATTTAACATTATATTTATCAAAATCAAAATATACAGTATTAGTTTGTTGTAATCTGTGAAGTTGTTCTAAAGCTTCTTTTGACAAAGAACCGTTTGCACTACCGCCAGCATTGCTGCTTTTGCTTGATGAACATGCAGTAAGTGCGATTAATGGTAAAGCAACCGCAGCTACTTTAAGAAATTTAGAAAATTGCATTGTATTAACTCCTTTGTGTTTGAATAAATTATTATTTATATTTTATTTATCTGACTACTCAGTAACAATTATTACTAATTAGTCAGATTAGCGCTATATATTATAACGACCTAACATTTTGTACAATTTTAATATTCATAATATCGATTAAATTTTAATCTCTTCTTATAAATAAGGTGACCAAGCAGGGAATTTCACCTGTCCGTCAGTCGCTGGTAATTTAGCTTTGAAGTTACCATCAGTTGAAACTAAATTCAAAATTGTACCTAATCCTTGTGTTGAACTATAGATGATCATAGTACCATTTGGTGCAATACTTGGTGTTTCATCTAAGAATGTATCGGTTAAACGTTGATAAGTACTTGTTGACATATCATAACGAGTAATATGTTGTTCACCATTGTTAGTTGAAATCATTGCAATGAAAGAACCATCTGGTGCAACGCGCGCATTTTGATTTTGGGTATTATCCCATGTTAAGCGTTGTGATGTTCCACCATTAATATTGATACTATAAAGTTGAGGTCTACCTGCCTGATCTGATGTATAAACAATAGTTTGGCTATCTGGCATCCATGATGGTTCAGTATCATTACTGCGACCTGATGTAATTTGTGTGATTTTTTTAGAGCCCAAATTCATAACATACAAATTCAAACTCCCATCTTTAGATAAGGCGAATGCTAATTTACTACCATCAGGAGAAAATGCAGGCGCACCGTTATGTTTAGGGAAAGAAGCAACAGTTTCAGAAGCTCCACTATCTAGCGTTCTGATTACTAATGATGAATGACCACCCTCAAAAGTTACATACGCTAATTTTTTTCCATCTGGTGACCAAGCTGGTGACATTAATGGTTCCTTAGAACGATGTACTGTCATTTGATCAAAGCCATCATAATCAGATACTCGCAATTCGTGAGTAAACGGTCCTTTAGTTGTTTTTACAACATAAGCGATACGCGTTCTAAATGCACCTTTGATACCAGTTAGTGATTCGAAAATTTCATCACTAGCTGTATGTGCAGCATAACGTAACCAACGTTTTTCGATAGCGTATTGATTTTGAGCTAATACCGCACCCGGGCGAGTTACGGTATCGATTAATTGGTAACTGATAAGATATTTTCCAGAGGCATCAGGTTGAATAGTACCCACAACGACAGCAGAAACACCTAGTTTACTCCATAATGCAGGGTTAACTTCTGAAGGTGATGTTGGTCTTTGTGGCATGCTGCTCACATCAATAGGATTAAATTTACCACTATTACGTAAATCTGAAGCAACGATGTCTTCTATAAATTGTGGAGGCTCGCCCGAACCCGTCCATTTAAAAGGCACCACAGCTATTGGTTTAGCAGTACTAACACCATCGGTAATAATAATGCGAACTTCTGCATTCGCAATCATTGTATAAAATAACACAAAAAAAGTTATCAAAAAGCGAGAAGCAAATTTGATCATCTTAGATTCCTTAATAAAAACAAAATAAATTGCGTTAAAAATAAATGCAAACAAGAAATAACGCGCAAGAAAAATCCGTGATTTTTTAATATATTACAATCATTTAGTACTATATATTAAACTTTATAAAAGATTAAAACTTTTACAGTCAGAAAGATAGCCGATATCGCGTAACAAGTCCATACTCTTCAAAATAAAAAGATTTTCAAAATATTAACTTTTTACCTACTCGCTATTATCAATACATTTAAGATTAACAATTATGACTAAGTGATTAGTTGTATATACTAATCCGATTTTATTAAGGTTGAAAGAGGAATAATATACAATATTTAGACAAAATTATTTGATTATCCAGTACAAATATATCAGTTGTTACATACAAACAACAAAAACATAACATTATGATTTATTTTTATAAAATTATTATTTTTGGCATATCTCACAATAAAATGTATTACGTTGCCCTATTTTTTGTGATTTTATTTCGGTTTGGCAAAGATAACATTTTTCGCCATCTCGACCATACACTTGCAGTTTTTGAGCAAAATAGCCAGGTTTACCATCTGATTGAAGAAAATCTTTAAGGGTTGTACCACCTTGTTCAATCGATTTAGCCAAAACATGTTTAATAGCTATCACTAACTGTTCAAATTCGAATAAAGATAAAGTATTTACTTTACGATTAGGGTTTATTTTTGCCATAAACAGTGATTCTGATGCATAAATGTTACCAACCCCCACTACTATAGGGTTATCCATAATGAACGTTTTAATTGGCACATGACGATTTTGAGCTTTTGAGAATAAATATTTGGCAGTCAATTCATCACTTAATGGTTCAGGCCCTAGATGCTGTAACTGAGTAACGTGGTCAAGGTTTTTTGCCCAAAGCCAAGAACCAAAACGCCTTGGATCGGTATAACGTAATATCACACCATTTTCAAGAATTAAGTCTACGTGATCATGTTTAGCGGCTTGTTGAGGATTTAATAATACCCTTAAACTACCAGACATACCTAAATGAATAATAATCCAATTATTAGGTAACTGGAGCAACAAATACTTTGCCCGTCGTTTTACATCTAAAATTTCTTGGCCATGAGCGTTGAAAATAGCTTCACTGATAGGCCAACGCAATTTAGATTGCCGAACAATAATTTGCTTAATGGTTTGTCCTTTAAGATAAGGCAGAATCCCTCTTTTGGTTGTTTCAACTTCAGGTAATTCAGGCATATTTAGTTACTCAATTATTTAACATATCAGTGACCCAAGTGGGTGCTTGCTGTCCTTGCATGGATTGATTATTACCCGAACACAAACTCTGAGGGTTGATAGTCCAAGCAGGTAATGTTCTACTACCACTGCCGTCACATTGCCATTTGCCATTACTATCAATAGGTATCATAAAAATATTTTGTGGCATAGGTAATACCAATTTTTTCGGAGGATTATTTTGTAAATACTCACTATAAATCTTCAATGCACCCGTTGCGCCGGTTAATTTCATCGGGGAATGATCATCAAGTCCAATCCAAATGACAGCAACATTTTTACCATCAATACCAGTAAACCAGCTATCACGCGAATCATTACTTGTCCCTGTTTTTGCAGCTAACTTAAATCCACTATATTTTGTTTTTAGCGATCGCGCAGTACCGGATTCAACAACTTGTTGCATAGCATAAGTTGTAAGAAACGCTGATTGTTGAGAAACCGCTTGTAACTGTTGAGGGTAACTTTGATAGACCAATTCACCTTTATCAGTTAATACGTATCTTAAAATAGTAAGCGGAGAACGTTGTCCATTGTTAGCAATAGTTTGAAACATCTGCGCTGTTTCTAAGGGAGTTAACTCCAAAGCACCAAGTAATCGTGATGGTAGATTAGGAATACGATCTGACGGTATACCTAAGGCTTCTAATGTATTTTTACTTGCATCTAATCCCAAGGCCATCCCTAAATTAACAGTGGGCACATTAAGTGAGAGCGCTAATGCATCAACTAACATCACTCTATCACGGAATTTACGATCATAATTTTTAGGTTCCCAATACGTGCCATTATCAAGTTTAATTGATATTGGTGTGTCATTGAGCCAACTATTTAGTTGATAGCGATCAGGTTGACCTAGTGCTGTTAAATAAGTGGAAGGTTTAGCTAAAGAACCAATTGCTCGCCTTGTTAACCAAGCGCGATTATAACCTGGGTAACGAGGCTCTGCACTACCAATAATGGAACGAATTTCGCCGGTTTCTCGACTCACAACGACCATCGCTGTTTGTAAATCTTTATTCGTTGATTTACGCAAAGCATCTATTTCGTTAGTAACAGCTTGCTCCGCAGCAGCTTGAGCAACAGGATCAAAGGTGGTAAAAATCTTCATGCCTGATAGGTGATCAGCTTTATCACCTAATTGTTTTCGTAATTCGCTACGAACGACTTGCATAAATGCAGGTTGAGGAGAAATAACCCCGCCCTTAGGTAAAACTGAAAGTGGACGCTGACTTAATAAATTATAAAGCTCATCATCTATAATTCCTTGTTGTTCAGTCAGTTTTAAAACAACATTTCGACGTTCAATCACTTGCTGTGGCTGTGTCCATGGATTATACAGTGATGCACCTTTTACCATACCCACTAAAACAGCTTGTTGATCTAAGGTTAATTCATTAACGGGGCGACCAAAATAGTAAAGACTTGCTAACGGAAAACCATGAATCTCTTCACTGCCAGCTTGCCCAAAATAGACCTCATTTAAATAGAGTTCTAATATGCGTTCTTTACTGTAGCGAGCATCTAAAATTAGTGCCATATACGCTTCTCGTATTTTTCGAGATAAACTGCGTTCATTAGTCAAAAAAAGATTTTTAACCGTCTGCTGGGTTAAAGTACTTCCGCCTTCAGTACGTCCTGTAGTGAGGTTAACAAAAATTGCTCGTCCAATCGAATACAAGCTAACACCGTGATGATCATAAAAACGTTTATCTTCTGTGGCGATTAATGTTTGCAGCAAAGAATCAGGAAATTCTTTTAATGGAACAAACAATCGCTGTTCTCCATTTGGAGAGTGCATCATGGTAATTAATTTTGGATCAATGCGTAGTAAGCCAAAATCACGCCCTGTATCTAAATTAATAATACGATCAACGCGGTTTTCATAAAACGTTATTTTGACACGAAATGCTTGTTCTTCACCATCTGGAAAAGTAAAAGGTCGACGGTAAATTTCAATAGAATCATTACTAACAATAAATTCACCTGGGCGGGTGGCTTTAGTATCTTGCTGACGATACTGCGCGCCCACTAACATACTAACGACATCACTTAAACTATATTCACTATCAGGTTCAAGATCAATGATCTGACCATAAACTGCCGCTGGTAATTCCCATACGTTACCATCAATTCTCTCTTTTATTTGTTGATCAAGATAGATACCGTAAAGAACGGTCACTGCAGCAAAAATAAGAAAAAGTTTAAACAATAACGACCAAAGTCTTCGCTTTAGTGTCATCTTATTTTTTTTAGCTTTTTTATTGGCTCGTTTTTGAGTTGATGTATTCAAACTGCACCTAAAATTTAGATTTTATGAAACTCGTCATATAATAACATATTTTTTAGCCGATATTATGGCATTGTTTGTGTAAAGAGTTTGAAGTAAGTATTCAGTTTAGTAGTTAAAAAATCACAAGCTTTAAAAAACAAGTTGGGATTTAATATCTTTAACTTTTTCTATGAATGCTTTTTTAGATTTACCAGTCAATCCTTCCGAAATTGGTAAACTTGCAGTTAACGGATTAACGGGTTTGTTATTAATATGTAATTCAAAATGTAAATGTGGACCTGTTGAACGACCAGTATTACCAGATAATGCTATCTTTTCACCTTGTTTTACTTGTTGACCTGGTTTGACTAAAATCTTGTCTAAATGCATATAAGTGGTCATATATTGCCGACCATGACGGATAGCCACATAATTACCTGCTGAACCACTATATTTGGCAATCACGACCTCACCATTACCAACAGATAAAACAGGCGTACCGCGAGAGACAGCAAAATCAACACCATTATGAGGCGTAACAATACCTGTAACAGGATGTAAACGACGAGGATTAAAATTGGACGATACCCGCGCTTGCTTAGCTAAAGGATACCGAAAAAAGCTTTGTGATAAACTGCCACCAGTTATATCATAATACTTACCATCATCAGCTAATACGGCATAATAATCTTTACTACCATTTTTAATTCTAACGCCTAATAGTTGACTGTTAGATAAACGTTTACCATGCATTTCTCTCGATAATACTACCGAAAATTTATCACCGACTTGCAATCGTCTAAAATCTAACCGCCATTGTAACGCTCGGGTTATAATGCCTATTTCACTACTGGTTAAACCACTTTTACGCGCATCGGCGACAAAATTAGCTTTAATTTCACCTTTAATAACCACATTTTCTGGAACGGCTTCTGCCGTTTCAGAACTCTCAATAAATTTATCGCCTGATTTTTCATATATACGAATATTATTACTAGAAATGGTCCAAGTAAAACTTTGTAGATTATGATCATCATCAGTTGTCCAACTAACTTGTTGACCTATTCTTAAATTTGCTAGTTGTTTGAATTTAGTGGTTAATTGATAAACATCATTTTTATTAACATTATAGCGTTGCAAAATATCATGCAAAGTATCGCCGCGCGCAATAGTATATTGCACGGTGTTGTCTTTATCATCAATAATGTCATCTAATTCATCTTTAACAATCTCATCTTCGGGAACATCTGATGATTCAGTAACCTCTTCATTTTTAGATTTTCCACCGACCACTTCTATTCGACCATCACCTACAACAACAGGAGAATTTACGTCATCGGTGACAGTCGTTTCTGCTTGAGGAGTTAAAGGAACATATTCCGTACGATCCAAATTAAGTGGTCGCCATAATATGGTAAATAAAATAACAATAAGAAGGACGCCTAATACTGAAAAATAGGGAGTTTTAAATTTATTTTTTTCAATACTAGGGGATTCAATCTTTCGTGCCAAAATTAACCTTAACTATTTATTATCTAAACTAATTCTTATCTAAACAATCCAACAGTTGCTGTGTTAATCTCAATAAAAATTGTGAATAGGCATTTTTTGATAAAGCGATATCTGTACCTAAGGGATTCAATTCCCCAATTCGAACATCAGTTCCATTCACTAATTTTTGAATAACTGCAGGGCTAAACTGTGGCTCTCTAAATACACATACTGCTTGATGTTCTTTCAACTCTTGTTTAATCGCATAAACCGTTTGAACACCGGGCTGTACTGCTGGATTTATGGTAAAACTTCCTAGGTTTTTTAATCCGAACTGTGACTCAAAATACCCGTAAGCATCATGAAACACAAAATACCCGCTATTTTGTACGTTAATCAGTTTTTTTGCAATGTTTTGTTCCGTTTCTGCTAGTTTAATAGTGAATTCGTTTAGATTTTCATCAATTAAATCTCTTTTATCAGGATATAAGTCGATAAGCTTATCGTGCACAGTCTTTGCAATGATTTTCGCTATCTGTGGAGAAAGCCATATATGCTCATCATATGAACCATGATGGTCATGGTCATGTTCATCATCTAAATCTAATTTTCCATGTTCATGATTTTGAGTACCCGTTCTAAGTAGTTTTTTGATGTCTGGTATCGCCATTAATTCTATCTGTTTGTCTTTATCTATACCTTTTAAAACGGTCGGCATAAAAGCTTCTAAATCCTCACCGACCCAAACAATTAATTGTGCTTGTTTGATTTTAACTAAATCAGAAGGTTTTAAAGAATAAGTATGAGGGGAAGCACCATCGGGTAATAAAATATCTGTCTCGGTTACACCATAAGTTATAGCTTGAGTTATAAAACCAATAGGCTTGACTGAAGTTAAGACATTGGCATTGGCACGAATAGCAATACTTTGCGTAATAAATACCAAACTTAGTAGTATCAAAATCCGCCATAACTGTTTAAAATTTAGTGATATATATTTTTTCACATTATTACCTTATATTCATAAAATATGATATTATAGATGCATTAATTGTTATAATATAACATAACATGTCAGTGAGCAAGGATTTACACTAATATGACACAGCTAATTTCACTTGATAGGGTTTCGGTTGAACTTAACCAACAAAAGATATTAGATAATGTTTCATTTACTATCAGTACGAATCAAATCGTCACCTTACTAGGACCAAATGGCGCAGGTAAATCAACATTAGTCAAAGTTATCCTTGGACTAACCCCTTATTCTTCAGGAAGAATCAATCGTTCCGACAATTTAACAATTGGGTATGTTCCTCAATCCATTAAATTAAATCCAACTTTACCCATTACTGTAAAACGGTTTATGCGGCTAAATAAACGACTTAATAATGAGGATATCCTAAAAGTCTTAACAATGGTTAAAGCAGAATATTTAATCGATAAATCAATGCACCAGCTATCAGGTGGCGAATTACAACGCGTTTTACTTGCGCAAGCCTTAGCTAAACGTCCACAATTATTAATTCTGGATGAACCTACGCAAGGCGTAGATGTTAACGGACAAGTGCTATTATATGATCTCATTATTAATGCCAAAAATGAGTTTAATTGTGGTGTATTAATGGTTTCCCATGATTTGCATATTGTTATGGCAAAGACAGATGAAGTGATTTGTTTAAATCACCATGTTTGTTGTTCAGGAACGCCTGCTATTGTTTCTAACGATCCTGAATTTATTTCTCTTTTTGGTCAACATGGCGCATCACAAATTGCCGTTTACAAGCATCATCACAACCATCAACATGATCTTTGTAAGCAAGATGATGATCATCATAATAATTGCGTTACATGCTCTAATTAGGACATAAAACTATGATTGAGTTATTATTACCTTCATTGTTAGCTGGTTTGTGTCTGACAACAGTAACCGGACCATTGGGTACTTTTGTTGTTTGGCGCAGAATGTCATATTTTGGTGATACTTTATCCCATGCAGCTTTACTTGGTATCGCTTTTGGCTTTTTACTGCATATTAATTTATTCTATTCTGTTATTTTCATTACGCTTATTCTAGCTTTAGGTTTACTTTGGTTAGAAGCACAAAAACAATTACCAATAGATACATTGCTAGGAATATTAGCCCACAGCGCACTTTCTCTAGGCTTAGTCGTAATTAGTTTAATGGATAATATCCGTATCGATTTAATGGGATACTTATTTGGCGATCTTTTATCAGTGACGTTTATTGACGTCTATCAAATTATAATTTGTGTTGCATTAATAGGCATTTTATTATTATGGCGTTGGAATGATTTTCTCTTTATTACCGTTAGTGAAGAATTGGCATTTAGTCATGGTATTAACATTCAATTTACAAAACTGCTTTTAACGTTATTACTAGCTTTAACAATCGGTATTGCAATGAAGTTTGTTGGGGCGCTAATTATTACATCTTTACTGATAATTCCTGCTGCAACAGCAAAATACTATTCTAAAACACCGGAATCAATGGCACTAATTGCCATTATCATTGGAATGTTATCGATCATTTGTGGGTTATTATTCTCATTAATTTATGACACACCAACAGGACCATCGGTTGTATTAAGTAATACTTGTTTATTTTTTATATCATTGCTTATTTCAAAATTATTTTTAGGTGAAAAAACGAGTAAAATTTGAAAAAATTAAACATTTTTTGTGACTAAAAACGAATTAATTAAATTGGTTAATTTAAATATTACGCATAGTAATTAAGGTAATAACACAAATTAATTATTTAATTAAAGTCAATACTATGTCACTTGCAATTATTTATACTCGAGCATCAATAGGCATACAAGCACCTCAAATTAATGTCGAAATTCATATTAGTAATGGATTACCTGGATTTGTCTTAGTTGGTCTTCCTGAAGCAACGGTTAAAGAAGCAAAAGATCGCGTTAGAAGTGCAATTATTAATAGTGGTTTTACTTTTCCTTCCAAAAAGATCACAGTTAACCTGTCCCCTGCGGATCTTCCAAAAGAAGGCAGTCGCTTTGATTTACCTATTGCTATCGCAATTCTTGCAGCTACCGCACAAATTCCAACCGATAAATTGCTACATTATGAGTTTTTAGGTGAACTTGCTTTAACTGGCGATATTCGAGCAGTAAAAGGCGCAATTCCAGCAGCCATTTCATCACAAAAGAAAAAACGCACACTAATTATATCCGCAGAGAATCAATCTGAAATCTCGTTGATACATCAAAGCAACACCTTAATTACAAATAATTTGATAGAAGTCTGCCAACATTTATCAAATCAAACTAGTTTATCTTCAGTAGAATATCGGGAATATGAGAGTAATTATAACACCGATAGGAATTTAGAGGATATTATTGGACAAGAGCATGCTAAAAGAGCACTAGAAATAGCAGCAGCTGGTGGGCACAATCTCTTGTTTATAGGACCGCCAGGAACAGGTAAAACAATGCTAGCAACAAGGCTTACATCACTATTACCGCCACTCTCAGATGAAGAAGCCTTAGAAAGTGCAGCCATAACAAGTTTAGTTAGTGCAAATGGAACAATTAAAAACTGGCGTCAAAGGCCTTTCAGAGCGCCTCATCATAGTGCTTCAACAGCGGCTTTAGTTGGTGGTGGTTCAATTCCTAAACCAGGTGAAGTGTCTTTAGCACATAACGGCGTGCTATTTCTAGATGAATTACCTGAATTTAATCGAAAAGTTCTAGATGCGTTAAGAGAACCAATTGAATCAGGAGAAATTATTATTTCTAGAGCTAATGCTAAAATCAAATTTCCAGCAAGGTTTCAACTTATTGCTGCGATGAATCCAAGTCCTACCGGTCATTATCAGGGAACGCATAATCGTACAACACCACAACAAATTATTCGTTATCTGAATCGTCTTTCAGGACCTTTTTTAGATAGATTTGATATTTCAATAGAAGTACCGCTTTTACCTAAAGGAACCTTAAGTAAGAAAGTAACAACAACGGAAACAACCGAAATTGTCAAAAAAAGAGTGTTAGAAACCAGAAACAGGCAATTAAAAAGAAGTCATAAATTAAATAATCAACTAAACCCTAACGAAATTCAATGCTATTGCCAGTTATCGGAAGAAGATAATGAGTTTTTAGAACAAGCTTTAATAAAATTAGGACTATCAGCAAGAGCGTGGCATAGAATTTTGAAAGTATCACGTACAATTGCTGATTTAGATTTGTCTGATACCATAAAACGAAAACACATTTCAGAAGCACTGAGTTATCGTTCTATGGACAGGTTATTAATTCAATTACATAAAAACATTGGCTAATGATATTAATCATCAGTATCAACAAAATCATCAGTGACATCTACTTGTGGTTTGCCACCTGATAATGTGTGAAAACGTTTTGGCTTATTAATACGGGATAGATATTTTAACCAAGCTTTTTCAAATTCAGTGGAAGGTTCTTTTTTTCCTTTACAGACAGCAACAAATGATTTTTCTTCAGCTGTAACAGGCTTTCTGATTTCTGTATCTAGATCTTTAAAAGCACAGCCATGCTTTTCTAAAATTTGAGCCTCTTTAATTGTAAAATCTCCGTGGCGAGAAAATCCTCTAGGATAATTTTTATTATCAAAAAAACGTTGTTGACTTATAAAACTTTCAGCCATCTTATATCCTCTAAGTTGTAAAAGTAGTTGGGCGGGAATTATAATTAACTAAGTTAATCTGTAAACAAAATTTTTTTATTTATACTTGTAAAAACGACTGAACGGCTAAAATTAAGGCAAAACAATTATTTTGGCAGGGGCGGAGAGTCTCGAACTCCCAACACCCGGTTTTGGAGACCGGTGCTC
>CALYPO010000002.1 GCA_945276085.1 uncultured Gilliamella sp. | reverse complement strand
TAAAAAATGTGGTTGTAAATGTGTCTTACTGATGCTTACGAAATAGTAAAACAGGATTTAAGCCTTGTTTATACAGGTTTTGATGTGGTTTAAAGGATTTTAAAGAATGTTACTGATTATTGAATTGGTGCCGTGGGCGGGACTTGAACCCGCATGCCCTTAGAGCACTACCCCCTCAAGATAGCGTGTCTACCAATTTCACCACCACGGCGCCGTTTTTATTCTGGAATATCTGATGTTGGATTTTTATTCTCAGATTGAATAACAGGATCTACTGTCGGTGCTTGACCTGTAGTTTGTTGCGTGGTTACAGGAGCATTATCTTCAATATTATTGAACTCACCACTAGAAGTGATATGGCTGCGACTGCCCAAATTAGATAAAATAATACTTAGTATAAAAAATAAAACACCGAGTAACGTTGTTGTGCGAGTTAAAAAATTACCGCTTCCAGATGAGCCAAACAACGTTGCAGATGCACCAGCACCAAAAGACGAACCCATATCGGCGCCTTTTCCTCGCTGGATTAAAACTAAAACGATGATCGCAACTGCGATAATCAAATAACTGATAATCAAAAGTTCGTACATTTCAACCTGTCAATTTTTATGTGTTATACAACAGAATTTAATTTTGCGAAATATTAGCGAAAGACTCGCCAACAAGCAAGTAAAATTTAAGTTATTGTTGGTATAATTTAAGATTTAAGTGTTTAAATCGATGACTACTAATATTTTTTAGCGTTGGTATTAAAATTAATAAAAATCTTTTTTTACTAAAAATTTAAATTAATCTTCATATTTTTTATATAATCAATATAGTAAACAGTTTTCAAAACAATTTTATATTATGGCTAAGTCTAATTTAATGATATTGCCGACCCGTTTAAATTGATATCGCGATATTCGGTTGTGTGTTTTTTGTGAAAATCAGTATAATAGACGCCATTTTTATTTATAGTCCATGCTCGTTTTATGAAATTTATTGTTAAGCTTTTCCCTGAAATTACCATCAAAAGTGATTCTGTACGTTTACGTTTTATTAAAATATTAACCAGTAATATTCGCAATATTCTCAAAAATCATATTAAAGAAGTGGCGGTTATTCGTCACTGGGATTATATTGAAGTTCGCCCAAAAATTGTCGATAGTGAAAATCAAATTTTAGAATATCTAATGCGTATTCCTGGTATTCATCATATCTTAGCCGTTGAAGAGCTCACTTATGTTGACGTCCATGACATCTACGAAAAAGCATTAAATTACTATGCTCCTCTTATTGAAAACAAAACGTTTTGTGTTCGAGTTAAACGTCGAGGAAAACATGATTTTACTTCAATTGATGTAGAGCGTTATGTTGGTGGCGGATTAAATCAACATGTTGCCTCAGCCAAAGTTAAATTAACTCGACCTGATATCACGGTGAACCTTGAAATTGATAAAGATAAATTATTATTAGTTAAAGGCAGATACTGTGGAATAGGTGGCTTTCCAACTGGAACTCAAGAAGATGTCTTATCACTTATTTCAGGAGGATTTGATTCAGGTGTTTCCAGTTATATGTTAATTAGGCGTGGCTGTAGAGTGCATTATTGCTTTTTCAATTTAGGGGGGAAAACTCACGAAATTGGTGTTAAACAGATGGCTCACTATTTATGGGAACGGTTTGGTTCATCTCATAAAGTTCGCTTTATTGCCATTGATTTTTCTAACGTTGTGGGTGAAATTCTAGAAAAAATTGATGATGGTCAAATGGGCGTTATCTTAAAAAGGATGATGATTCGTGCTGCAGCAAAAATAGCTCAGCGTTATAACGTTGAAGCGCTTGTTACCGGCGAGGCGTTAGGGCAAGTATCAAGCCAAACATTAACAAACTTACGTTTAATTGATAATGTTAGCGATAGATTAATTTTAAGACCATTGATAACCCATGATAAAGAAACAATTATTAACTTAGCACGGCAAATTGGCACAGAAGATATTGCTAAAACCATGCCCGAATTCTGTGGCGTAATTTCAAAAAGCCCAACAGTAAAAGCCGTGAAAGAGAAAATTGAAGCAGAAGAGCTAAATTTCGATTTTTCAATACTTGATAAGGCCGTCGAACAAGCTGAAAATATTGATATTCGAGAAATAGCTAAGCAATCAGATACTTCAATTGAGCAAGTTGAGACCGTTTCTACCTTGCACAATAATCATGTTGTTATTGATATTCGTTCATCTGAAGAGCAAGAAGATAATCCTTTACAGTTAGCCGATGTTGAAATTAAGTTAATTCCTTTTTATAAATTGGCAACGCAATTCGGTGATTTGGATCAAAATAAACAATATTTGCTTTATTGTGCAAGGGGTGTCATGAGCAAATTACAAGCACTGTATTTAATTGAACAAGGTTTTCATAATGTAAAGGTGTTAAATTATGCAAATTAACAATTATTTACCATATTATTAACCAGACTATCATTTTTTGCATATATAATAATTGAGTGAAAATACAAATTTTATATTTAATCCAAAAAATAAATGCGATAAATGAATAAAAGAGGATTGTAATGAGTAAATTGCTTGTAGTTGATGATGATCCAGAAATCGCCTCATTATTATGCGAACTACTAGAATTAGAAGGTTTTCAAGTTGAAACAGCAAATAATGGTAAAGAAGCTTTAGAAAAGTTTGATTCAACTTTTGATCTGATTCTACTTGATATAATGATGCCAGAACTGAATGGTCTTAATGTGTTATCCCAACTTAGAAGCAAGTGTACTGTTCCAGTTATATTTTTAACAGCAAAAGACGATGAAATGGATAAAATTATTGGTCTTGAACTGGGTGCTGATGATTATATTTTAAAGCCGTTTAACGATCGGGAACTCATTGCAAGAATAAATGCATTATTGCGAAGAACGCGCTGGGATAATATTGTAAATGATGATAGTAATTTACCTTTACAATATACTGTTGATAAACTTACCGTAAATCGTAAACAGCAATCAGCCTATTATGATGATCAATATATCGATTTAACGGGCACTGAGTTTCAAGTTTTACTTAAGCTCCTTGAGAATGGTGGTAAAATAATATCCCGAGATACGCTGAGCGAAACTGTGTTAGGTAAAGAGTTTATTCCACTAGCTCGTTCGATTGATGTACATGTATCTAATTTGCGTAAAAAACTTCCACCGCGTAGCGATGGATTGCCTTGGATCAAAACGCTACGTTCAAAAGGATATTTGTTTGTTATTGATAGTCATGATGATTTGTTACAAAATTGACGTAATATTTTAATTTAGGTGTTGGTGATATGTGGATTTTTGATCGTTTAACTATTCGGATTTTCACTATCTTCCTACTCACTATCGCATTTTTTTTAGCGCTGATTGTATTATTGCCGAGTTTAGATTCGAGAAATTTGACTTATTTAGCAAATAGAGAAAGAGAAACAGGTAATATACTTGCTAATCAAATTGAACAAGAATTTACTCATATCCCCAAGGATAGCTTTCGTTGGTGGATGCGTTTTATTGTTGTGATGGATAATTATCAGAAGCCTGGGCAATTTTTATTCATTCTTACGCCCAATGACCAATTTATAACTGCGGATACTAAAAATATTGATTTAGTTAAAAATTTTAGTGAAATATCACATAATATTGCAGATCCGGCTAAAAAAATTTATGACTCACAAGAAATCATTGGCCCTTTTTTGATTAACTATGCTAATGATCAATATCGATTGTATGTTTTACAACCTTCCTCGGATGCGCAGTCACAATTTGTTAATCTGATTTTTGATCATCCTCTTTTGCTATTAACTCTCATGATGTTAATAAGTTCGCCATTTTTACTATGGTTATCTTGGAGTATTGCAAAACCAGCAAGACGCTTAAAGCAAGCAGCAGACGAAGTTGCTAAAGGAAACTTGCAACAATGGCCAGAACTTGAAACGATAGGTTCTTCGGAATATAAAGCAACAGGTGCAAGTTTTAACCATATGTTAAGAGAGTTAAAGCGAATGCAGGAATTACAGCAACGTTTGTTTTCCGATATTTCTCATGAATTACGTACACCATTAACTCGATTACAGCTAGCTGTTTCTTTATTACGTCGTAAACAAGGTGAAAGTAATGAAGTGAATCGAATTAATAATGAAGCGATTAAACTTGATGCAATGATTGGTGATTTATTATCTTTATCAAGGCAACAATATAAAAATAATGAAGTGCGAGAATATAAACAAATTAATCTATTATTTAAGCCAGTGTTAGAAAATGCCACTTTTGAAGCTGAACAAATTGGTAAGACTTTTTCTATTGCTAAAGCGCTTCCTGATGTGGGTATTTTATGTTATCCCATCGCATTATGTAGTGCCGTTGAAAACGTGATTCGTAATGCTTTTCGTTATTCTCATCATCAAATTATAGTCAGTTTTACTGTTCAGCAGGCTGACATCATCATTACTATTGATGATGATGGTCCAGGGGTTGCCGACAATGAGCTACAACAAATTTTTAGACCATTTTATCGAACAAGCGAGGCCCGTGATCGAGAATCGGGCGGGACTGGTTTAGGTCTATCTATTGCTTCTAATGCCATTACACGAGATAACGGCACAATTAAAGCTGAAAAAAGTCACTTAGGTGGATTAAGAATTGTGATAGTATTGCCAATTCAAAAACAAAAACACTAAAGAGATATTGTTGTGTCTAATGTTGCATTAAATATTGTTTTATTTGAGCCCGAAATTCCAGCTAATACTGGGAATATTATTCGACTTTGTGCTAATACCGGCTTCAATTTACATATTATAGAGCCTATGGGCTTTTTTTGGGATGATAAAAAATTGAGACGAGCCGGACTTGATTATCAAGAGTTTGTTGATGTTAAGCGTTATAAAAATTTGAATCATTTTTTAGATAGTAATCAAATTGATTTGCTTACTCAGATTTATGCTTTGACAACTAAAGGGCAAAAACCACATAGTGATGTGAGTTATAAACCCAATGATTTTTTAATGTTTGGGCCTGAAACACGCGGTTTGCCAGCAACTATTCTTGATGTTTTACCGCAAGATAAAAAAATTCGTATTCCGATGTTAGCGAATAGCCGTAGTATGAATCTATCTAATTCTGTTGCGGTGGTGGTTTATGAATCTTGGCGTCAGCTGAATTATATTGGTGCTAAATAATCAGTGAAAGTTTGATTAAATGTTGTAGTTAATTGAATATTTGAGATTAGTTAGTGTATTTAAAATAAAGAGGTCTTAATTCGGCCTCTTTATTCATTGATGTTACAAAAACAAGTTTTATGTTTAAGTAAATCCGTATTATTTAACACGTGAAACGTATTCGCCAGAACGTGTGTCTATTTTAAGAACTTCACCAATCTGTACAAATAGTGGTACACGTACTACTGCGCCAGTTGATAATGTTGCTGGTTTACCGCCTGTTCCTGCTGTATCACCTTTTAAACCTGGATCGGTTTCAACAACTTCGAGTTCAACAAAGTTTGGTGGTGTGACAGCGATAGGTTGACCATTCCATAAAGTTAAAATACATTCTGCTTGATCAACTAACCATTTTGCATTATCGCCTACCGCTTTAGCATCGGCAGATAGTTGTTCGAATGTTTCATTATTCATAAAATGCCAAAACTCACCATCAGTGTATAGATAAGTTAAGTTCATATCGACAACATCAGCGCCTTCAACTGATTCGCCTGATTTAAATGTTTTATCGACAGTTTTACCAGAAAGTAATTTTTTAATTTTAACGCGGTTAATTGCTTGTCCTTTACCGGGTTTATAAAACTCATTTTCAACTATTACACAAGGCTCGCCATCTTGCATTATTTTAAGACCGGCTTTAAACTCATTAGTACTATAAGATGCCATAAAAGCTCCAACTATCATTCTGAATTACAAAAAATGAGCCATATTATACAGCAAAAAGTTGAACTACCAAACAAAGATGACTGGATTTTTGATCTTGCTAATGTCGTAACCGATATCCAAAAGCTTTATCGTTATCTTGATTTGGATCCTAATGCTATTTCGTTATCAATGTTACAGGCGAAAAAACAATTTCCGCTGCGTGTCCCCATGGCATTTATTCATAGAATGAAAAAAGGTGATAACGACGATCCTCTTTTATTGCAAGTGCTTTGTAGTGACAGCGAAATGTTAAAAGTTGATGGATATAGTGAAGATCCTTTACAAGAGCAAAATAATGACATTGCTGGACTCTTACACAAATATCATAATCGTGCGCTTTTAATCACTAAAACGGCATGTGCTATTAATTGTCGTTACTGTTTTAGACGACATTTTCCTTACTATGATAACCAAAGTACTAAAAAAAATGTTAGTGCAGCACTAGACTATATCGCTAATCATCCTGAACTTGACGAAATTATTCTTTCAGGCGGTGATCCATTAATGGCAAAAGATCACGAACTGGCTAATTTAATTGATGCGTTATCGAAAATTCCCCATATCAAACGATTACGTATCCATACTCGGTTAGCTGTGGTTATTCCTTCCAGAATCACTACCACGCTTTGTCAATTGTTTATGCAAAGTCGCTTACAAATAATCGTGGTTACTCACATCAATCATCCAAATGAAATTGATGATAATGTTGCTGATGCAATCAAACAGTTAAAACAAAATAGGGTTACAGTACTTAATCAAAGTGTGTTACTAAAAAAAATTAATGATAATGCAGACATTTTAGCCGAGCTGAGTAATAAACTTTTTGATATCGGTATTTTACCTTATTACATTCATTTACTCGATAAAGTGCAAGGTGCGGCGCATTTTTTAGTTGAAGATAAACAAGCCAAAAAAATAATGAAACAATTAGCTGAAAAAGTCTCGGGTTATTTAGTACCTAAGTTAGCGCGTGAAATTGGTGGTGAAAAGAGTAAGCGCGTACTTGCTGTTGATGATTAGTGTTTTCCTATTGGTATTTGATCATGATTAAATACCTTTTAGGCTAAATGTTATTAATCCAAACCATATTGTCTATGTTATTAACAGGCTAATATTGACATAATATATTATGTGTAAAATGGATAAGGCTTGAATGTTGTTTTACGCTATAGCAAATAGCTATCTTTTTTACCACCAACGATTGTGATAAAAATATTACGATAATGTATCATCTATGAAATTCTCTATGAAAATCTCATTGACGATATCTAAAATAGATTCTATAATTCCGACCTCTTTAATTAATGCTGTAGGGTTTAAACTCTACAACTTGTTGATAAATTAGATTTGGATATAAATCGTCATGAAACGCACATTTCAACCATCAGTATTAAAACGCAATAGAACTCACGGTTTCCGTGCTCGTATGGCAACAAAAAATGGTCGTCAAGTTCTTGCTCGCCGTCGTGCTAAAGGCCGTGTTCGTTTAACTGTTGCTAGCTGATTTAAAGTTGAGTGATTAAATTCACTTTTCCTCGGGAGTTACGTTTACTAACTCCCTTTGATTTCAATTATGTATTCCAAGAATCTGTTCGAGCGGGTTCGCCATTTCTTACTTTAGTTGCACGAAAGAATACTTTAAACCATTGTCGTTTAGGTTTTGCCATAGCTAAAAAGCAGATCAAACGATCGCATGAACGTAATCGCATTAAGCGGTTAGCGAAAGAGTATTTTCGTCACCATCAACACCAGTTTCCTAATATTGATTTTATTTTGATGGCTAAATCGCCAGCGATAGAATTAGATAATCAAAAACTTGTTGCGACGTTAGAGAAACTATGTCAACGAATTATCGAAAAACAAAGCGTCTAGATAAAATTGTATTAATTATAAAACAGCACATTATTGCATGTAAGACTTTGATAGTTAACATTTTTATTTTATTTATTCGTTTTTATCAGCGTATTATAAGCCCACTATTTGGTCCTAAATGCCGCTTTACGCCAACATGTTCACAATATGCAATAATTGCACTAAGACGCTTTGGAGTGATAAAAGGTGGTTGGCTAACGGTCAAACGTGTATTAAAATGTCACCCTTTACATGAAGGAGGAGAAGATCTTGTTCCTCCAAAAACTAAAACCAATAGAGAAAAACACTAATGGGATCTCAACGTAATATTTTAGTCATTGTTTTACTTTTTGTATCTTTTTTAATTTGGCGAGCATGGGAAGATGATCATGCACCTAAACCGCCGATTACGAATCAATTAACTCAGCAAGTAAGTGAAGAAGATTCCAATACAGATTTTACATTAGGTAAGACAATTACTGTAAAATCTGATGTGCTGTCACTAACTATTAATACCTATGGTGGTGATGTGCAGGCGGCTCAATTATTAAAATATGAGCAGACTTTACATTCAGGTACACCTTTTCAATTACTGACTTCACGACCTGATTTTATTTATATCGCTGAAAGTGGCTTAACCGGTAAAGATGGTCCAGATAATGCCTCTCAAGGTTCAAAACGTCCGATATATCAAACTGAGCAAACAGAATATGTTTTAGCTGATGGACAAGATGAATTACGTGTACCACTTACTTATCAAGTCAATGGTGTGACTTATACCAAGTACTACATCTTACATCGCGGTAATTATGCTATCGACGTTCAATACGACATTAACAACCAAAGTGGTTCACCTGTTGAAGTTTCAATGTACGGTCAATTAAAACAAACTATAAAATTACCTGACGATGCAACAACTGAAGGTGGCGGCGGCTTAGGGTTAAGTGCGTTCCGTGGTACTGCTTACTCAAGCTCTAGTACCAACTATAGCAAATACAGTTTTGATGATATTAAAGATAAAGCATTAGCGGTCGAGACTCAAACAGGTTGGGTTGCAATGTTGCAACACTACTTTGCGTCAGCTTGGGTGCCGGCTCAAGATCAAAGCAATCTTTTTTATTCACGTGCTACAGCTAAAAATTCACAAGCAACAATTGGTTTTAAAGGGCAATCGACAGTGATTCAAGCGGGTAGCTCAGAATCGATTGCAGCTAAATTATGGTTAGGTCCAGAAATTCAAAGCCAATTGAAACAAACGGCAAATCACTTAGATTTAGTTGTCGATTATGGTTGGTTATGGTTCTTATCACAACCACTATTTTATCTACTAAAATTTATTCATAGTTTTATTGGTAATTGGGGCTTTTCAATTATTGTTATCACCTTTATTGTACGTGGTATTTTATTCCCATTAACGCGTGCTCAATATCGTTCTATGGCAAAAATGAAGTTACTGCAACCTCGCTTACAAGCTTTAAAAGAGCGTTATGGTGATGATAGACAAAAAATGAGCATGGAAACCATGGCACTTTATAAGCAAGAAAAAGTGAATCCATTAGGAGGGTGTTTACCTTTAATTATCCAAATGCCGATTTTCTTGTCATTGTTCTATATGTTAGGTAATACTGTTGAACTGCGTCATGCACCGTTTGCGCTTTGGATTTATGACTTATCCGCACAAGATCCATACTATATTTTACCGTTGTTAATGGGCGGAACTATGTTCTTAATTCAAAAAATGTCACCAACACCTGTGACTGATCCATTGCAACAAAAATTAATGACTTATATGCCATTAATCTTTACAGTATTCTTCTTATGGTTCCCGTCAGGTTTAGTTTTATACTATATCGTAAGTAACTTATTTACGATTGCTCAGCAACGTATAATTTACTGGGAACTTGAGAAAAAGGGACTTCATGAAAAGAAAAAGAAATAATATTAATTGTAAGGAGGGGTAAAACCCTCCTTTTTAATTGTTATTTTTGGTGTAATTGATATGAACATTCAGCAACAATTTAAGTTAACTGGTAACGAAAGCGGTTATTGGTTTGTGAGTAAAAATGGACGACTATGGTTACCTAATGGTGAGGTACCAGTCGGTCGTGCAAACGATTTCTGTTTTAATGATTTACTTGCTCAGCCGATAGGGCAATGGCAAGGACAAACTGCATGGTTAATTTGCCAAGAAATGAGCCATTCAATGAGTTCAATCAGACCATTGCTGGGCAATAGTGATCAGACATTATTTAACATGGCGGGTCGTGCTGTACAATTATCTGAATTTTATCGTTCACATAAATTTTGTGGTTATTGTGGGCATGAAATGTATATCAGTAAAACAGAGTGGTGCTGTATGTGTGCGAATTGTAAAGAGCGCTATTACCCACAAATCTCACCCTCTATTATTGTCGCTATTCGCGATAAAAATAAAATTTTATTAGCTAAGCATGTCAGACATAATCAAGATAATTTATATACGGTATTAGCTGGTTTTACAGAAGTTGGTGAAACGATGGAAATGGCCGTTGAGCGTGAAGTATTTGAAGAATCACAAATCAAAATAAAGAATATTCGTTATGTCGGATCGCAACCTTGGCCTTTTCCTAATTCACTTATGATGGCTTATTTAGCTGATTATCAAAGTGGTGATATTACTATTGATAAAAATGAGCTTGTCGACGCTAATTGGTATCACTATACCGAGTTACCTAAAATTCCGGAATATGGCACCATAGCAAGAAGGTTGATTGAAGATACTATCGTACTTTGCCGTGAATATGACGAATTTGGTGAAAATTAATCATATTCACGTTAATATCAATAGGCATATTGTCTATTGATATTCAATTGTTCTTGTTAAGTTAATGGTTTTGGATTCTTCACCTGAAGTAACGCACACCGCTTTGGTCCAGTCGCTGTTTTCATTATAATCAGAGTAAGTACATGTTTCAGTTAATTCTACTTCCTGTTGGTTCTTATCATTAATAATGATGTCACCATTTGATGCTAATTTAAATGTTTTGGTAATCGTTTTTTCAAGTTGATTGTTGGCGTTGTACACGATGTCTTTTTCTTGTGCTAAAACAGGAAATCTTGTTTTGTTATCAACAGGTACATAGGCATTATACAACACGAGTTCGACACGATCGTTTTCATAAACAATTTTACTATTGAAAATAACGTTATTTTCGGCGAAATGTGATAGATTTGTTTCAATCAGATGCCCTTGTTCATCAAATTCAGAACTGGCAACAATATCACCATCATTGTTTTTCATACCCAAAATATTTTTTTCTGAATCAAAAGTAATATCATATTCATTTTTGGTATTGTTCATGCCATAAATGTATTTAGCTGTATCATAATTAACTTCACCATGAAGACCTTCTAAATTGTAATTAGCTACATAACCTTGTGCATTATAGTTAATGATTTTATTACTCTTTGCTGAACTTTGGATTTTTTGTTGTTTAATCAGTTTATTATTGGGTAATAATTCTGGTTCAGTATGAAAAAGATAGCTGTTAATAATACTGAGTGTTAATTTTGGGGTAGATTGTTGTGATGGTTTGGTTATTTGTTCATCTGAGTTTACCGTTGAAGGCGCATTAGATGTCGTTACGGTATTTGTGGTATCAGCAGATGTGTTTTGATCGGTATTACTTTTGCTATTGTTGTTAGTCTCAACACTTTTATTGGTTGTTGTGTCGGTTGTTGTGCCATTTTTTTTATCATCACAGCCTATTAATAATGCGGTGCCTAATAAACAAATGGAGATATAAGTTATGTAATTTTTCATATTATTGGCTCTATTTATGTTAATATTTAAAAGATATTATTTCTTTAGTTTCAATTGTTAATATTTCAAATCATCAATTCATCTATTCTTTTTAATGGCTTTGACACCAGATCGCCAGAGCATCACAGTTCCATTGTTTCATCATGGTGCACCAGGTTGATCGCCAGCTCCTTATTGTGTTATCGGTTAATTTTAGTTTTTTCTCAAGTTGTGCATTAGTTTCGCCAGCAACAAGTAAATCGATAAACTGCAACCATAATTCGGGTTTAGGCAAACGATTTAATTTGGTGCCGTTTAAAATATTAAAACTATGCCGGCATCGCTTGCAACGATAACAAGTACGACTCCCAACTTTGGTGGTATCGGTTGAACCACAGTGTATACACGTTGGGTTTTGTACATTGAGCAAAGCTGTTATTTTTTCACTCACGACTTTATGTTGTTTAATCAAAACCGGATTTAAGCAGCTCTGTTGTTTTTTGGTATACCATTGATACAATGCGTGATAATGCGATTTTAAATAATCAATCATCGCGTGATCTCGTCGCATCACTTTCTCAACTGAGCATCCTAAATTGTTAGCTATGGTATTATAGCTTTGATTTTGAATACGGTTAATAAAAATAATTTCTAACCAATTAAAGGGCGTTAGCCGACTAAAAGGTGTATTGACTGCTACAGTAAAATATTTATAACACGCTTTACATCGATAAGTTGTGGTGGGTTTGGAGCGAATCAAATAAAATTCATTTTTGCCACAAAATGGACAAGCATCAATATGTTGAGATGTTATTTTTTCTAGATCGTGACGAAAAGCATTTAGCTGCTCATGCAATTCTAGTGGTATGAGTTCATCGATCATTCATTGTTTACTCCCTTATCCCTTATCTGCCTAAATATTATCAGATTTTTACATAAACATATAGCTTTCCTTAAACTTTTTTACATTATTTAACTCGCTGATGCACGAAAGTTATAAATAGCTTTAGCAAGTAATCAAAGAAATAAATTGAGCCTATGCACAGCATATTAGATTGGTAAGTAAATAAAAAGGTAGTTGAGTATTGATAATGGTAAGTTGCTTTAATTTAACCCCTATAACGGCAAGTAAAATCGACATTAACGTTTGAATGCTAATTGTCGATTTTAGTTAATTTGAAAAATTATTGATGATTTAACCATTCTGCGACTTGTTTAGCAAAATACGTTAATATGCCATCAGCGCCTGCGCGTTTAAAGCAAAGTAACGATTCCATTATGGCTGCTCTTTCATCTAACCAGCCATTGTCAATAGCTGCTCTTAACATGGCATACTCTCCGGATACTTGATAAGCAAAAGTCGGTACGGCAAAATTGTCTTTTACTCTCCGTACAATATCAAGATAAGGCATACCGGGTTTTACCATAACCATATCAGCCCCTTCACTAATATCTTGATAGATTTCTTGTAGTGCTTCATCACTATTTGCAGGATCAAGTTGATACGTTTTTTTATTGCCACCTTTGATATTTTTGGCAGAACCAACCGCATCGCGAAAAGGCCCGTAAAAGCTAGATGCATATTTGGCGGAATAGGCCATTATTTGTGTATTAACTAATTGCTGTTGTTCTAATGCATCACGTATAGCGCCGATACGCCCATCCATCATATCGCTTGGTGCTATAATATCTGCACCTGCTTGTGCCTGCATTAATGCCTGTTTAACTAAAGTTTCAACCGAGATGTCATTTTGTACATAACCTTGTTCATCAATGATGCCATCTTGACCATGAGTTGTATAAGGATCTAACGCGACATCTGTTAATATGCCAAGTTCTGGTATTTCCTTTTTTAGTGCCTGTATCGCTCTTGGCACTAATCCATTTTCATTATAAGCTTCTTCAGCCAGTAAGGATTTTTGCGCAGGGTCAATGGCTGGAAAAAGTGAAACAACAGGAATACCTAATTTAGCAATTTCTTGCGCTTCTTTTAATAAGACGTCAATACTCATACGATTCACTTTAGGCATTGATGAAACGGGCTGTGTAATGTTTTTCCCTTCCACAATAAAAACAGGATAAATTAAATCGTTAACTGTCAGTTGATTTTCAGCAACTAAACGTCGACTAAAATCCTGATAACGATTGCGACGTAAACGTCGTTGCGGATATTGACCAGTAAAAAATAATGACATAACACTACCTAACTATCTTTGTAAAGAATTGCTTTATTATCGGACTGTGTTACGAGATTAGCAAATTAATTTGTTATGGCGTAATAATTCGATATTTTACTTTACAACATAGTTATATTAGAGGTAAAATTGCGCACTAATTTTTAGTCCTTTGTGATATTAAACAAATTTGAGGTGAGAGGCACATGCCAGTAATTAAAGTACGTGAAAATGAACCTTTCGATGTAGCATTACGTCGTTTTAAACGTTCTTGCGAAAAAGCAGGAGTTTTAGCTGAAGTTCGTAACCGTGAATTTTACGAAAAACCAACAACTATTCGTAAACGCGCAAAAGCAGCAGCTGTTAAACGCCATGCTAAAAAATTAGAAAGAGAAAACGCTCGTCGCACTCGTCTATACTAATATTTATACAGAAAATTACAATTGATATAAAAAATCAATTTTATCTATTTTTGATATAAAGAATTTTTAACAAGCCGTACCCATAGATACGGCTTGTTGTCTTTGTGTAATGCCAACATTGATATCGGTTGAATTTTTATCATGAAAGGTCTTATTCCTCGCGATTTTATTTTAGATTTGATTGCTCGCACCAATATTCTTGATGTGATCGGCAAACGCGTCAAAATGAAAAAGAAAGGAAATAACTACTTTGGTTGTTGCCCTTTCCATGATGAAAAAACGGCCTCTTTTTCACTCAGTGAAAAAAAACAGATTTACTATTGTTTTGGCTGTGGTGCATCTGGCTCTGTTGTTAATTTTTTAATGCAATATGATCGTTTATCGTTTCCTGAAGCGATAGAAGAGTTAGCCAGTATGCAAGGAATTCGTGTTCCTTATACTGATACGGATAATAAGCAAGATGATCAAGCGAAACATATTGAATCACGTAATGTCCGTAAAGACCTGTATACACTGATGGCAAAAATCACTCATTTTTACCAACAGCAGTTAGCATTACCTACCTCGATTGATGCACAACATTATCTTGAGCAACGAGGCCTGAATCATGAAATTATCGCTAGATATAAAATTGGCTATGCACCTAATGAATGGCGTTTAACTTCGCAAAATGTAGTGAAAAGCAATGCCGAGTCAACATTGTATAATCAGGCCGGAATGTTAGTTACTAATGATAATGGCAACCAATATGATCGTTTTCGAGGACGCATTATGTTTCCTATTCGTGATAGGCAAGGTAATGTAATTGCATTTGGTGGGCGAACAATCATTAATGATTCGGCGAAGTACATTAATTCACCCGAAACACCAATCTTTCATAAAGGTTTTCAACTCTATGGACTTTATGAAGCGCAAGAAGTCAACCGAAATCCTGAAAAACTTATTGTTGTTGAAGGGTATATGGATGTGGTTTCGCTAGCACAATATGGTATAGATTATGCGGTAGCTGCGTTAGGTACTTCGACGTCGGAAGAGCATATCAAATTATTGTTTAGAGCAAGCGATTCAGTCATATTTTGTTATGATGGTGATAATGCCGGACGCAGTGCTGCTTGGCGGGCATTGAATGTTTTATTACCTTGCCTGATTGATGGTAAAAAAATTACCTTTGTTTTTTTACCTCAGGATGAAGATCCTGATAGTTTTGTACGTAAAGTTGGTAAAGATGGATTTGAAGATTATCTGAAAACTGCGCCAACTTTATCTGAATTCTTATTTGATGAATTGCTTAAACAAGTTGATTTGAAAACAGCAGAGGGAAAAGCAAAATTAAGTTCTTTAGCGATTCCTTTGTTAGATCAAATTAAAGCCAAAGCGTTTCGATTAAATTTATTGCAACAACTTGGGCGTTATTTGGGGTTACTTGATGTAACTCAAATAGAGCAATTAATGTCGACAAGTCGTCAAAAAGGCGAAGATAAAGTGACTGAGATAGCACCTGCATCTCAGATGAAATTAACCACTATGCGTATTTTGATTGGTTTATTGATTCAATATCCGAATCTTGCCAAACAAGTGACTGATATTGCAGTTATGCGCCAAGTTAAATTAGCTGGTATTGATATTTTTATTGAATTGCTTGAATTATGTCAGCGTTACCCAAATATAACTACTGCACAGATATTGACTGAATGTATTAATAGACCGTTTTATAAGCAATTAAACCGGTTGGCAACATTTGAGTACCATTATCAAGATGAGGAAGTAAGCTCAATTTTTTCTCATACTTTAAAAGAGTTGTATGATAATATACTCACCCAAAGACAAGATGAACTTATCGCAAAAGAGAGAGTCTCAGGCTTAAGTACTGCAGAGAAAAAAGAATTAGCGACGCTTATACTTGTTTTATCAAAAAAAGACTAAATATACTGGGTATAGGTAATATAAAACTTTTTAAGTTATACCTATACAATATACATGACCGAATAACTAAATGTGGACACCTTTTATGGAGCAAAATTCTCAATCACAGTTAAAACTCCTGATCATCCGAGGTAAGGAGCTAGGATACTTGACCTATGCTGATGTCAACGATCACTTGCCAGAAGAAATTATTGATTCAGATCAGATTGAAGATATTATCCAAATGATTAATGACATGGGGATTCAGGTATTAGAAGAAGCCCCAGATTCTGATGAGTTGTTACTTTCAGATAATGTCCCTGATGAAGAAGCGGTAGAAGCGGCAACAGCATTAGTATTATCAAATGTTGAGTCAGAAATAGGTCGAACAACTGATCCTGTGCGTATGTATATGCGTGAAATGGGTGCGGTTGAACTATTAACTCGCGAAGGCGAAATTGACATAGCAAAACGCATTGAAGATGGGATTAACCAAGTTCAAACTTCGGTATCAGAATACCCAGAAGCTATCACTTATCTTTTAGAACAATATAATCTAATTGAAAGTGGTGAAGTTCGTTTATCTGACCTCATTACCGGTTTTGTGGATCCTAATGCTGAAGAGTCAACAGAAGAGTTACCTGAAGAACTTGAAGACAGTGAAGCAGAAATTGAGCTTGATGATAGCGATGATGAAAACGAAGAAGAAGAGGGAGACTCTTCAGCCGATGATGATGTATCTATCGATCCTGAAGTTGCTAGAGCTAAATTTGCTGAATTAAAAGAACAGCATGATAAAACATCTGAAGCGATCAAAAAGTATGGTCGTGCGCATAAAAAAGCACAACAAGAGATCGAAAATCTATCTGAAATATTTAAACAATTCCGTTTAGTTGGCAAGCAATTTGATATTCTTGTTAACAATATGAGAAGTATGATGGATCGTGTCAGAGCGCATGAACGTGCGATTATGAAGATCTGTGTTGAGCAATGCAAAATGCCGAAAAAGCAATTTATGACGCATTTTACTGGCAATGAAAATAATATGAGCTGGTTCAATAAAGCATTAACTGCTAAAGGTGCTTTTGCGGCAAGCTTAAAAGAGTTTGAAGAACCCATCCAAGCTGAAATTAACTTATTACAGCAAATCGAAATTGAAACCAATCTTTCGATAGAGCAAATTAAAGATATTAATCGACGAATGTCGATTGGTGAAGCGAAAGCTCGTCGTGCTAAAAAAGAGATGGTAGAAGCCAATTTACGTTTGGTAATTTCTATTGCGAAAAAATATACCAATCGTGGATTACAATTCTTGGATCTTATTCAAGAAGGTAATATTGGTTTGATGAAGGCAGTTGATAAGTTCGAATATCGACGTGGTTATAAATTTTCAACCTATGCAACATGGTGGATTAGACAAGCAATCACTCGTTCAATTGCTGACCAAGCAAGAACAATTCGTATTCCGGTTCATATGATCGAAACCATTAATAAATTGAATCGTATTTCACGTCAAATGTTACAAGAAATAGGGCGTGAACCAACACCGGAAGAGTTATCAGAGCGTATGCAAATGCCGGAAGATAAAATCCGTAAAGTACTCAAAATTGCTAAAGAGCCAATTTCGATGGAAACACCAGTTGGTGATGATGAAGATTCACATTTAGGTGACTTTATCGAGGATACTGCACTTGAGCAACCATTGGATGCGGCAACTTCTGAAAGTTTACGAAGTGCAACACGTGATATCTTATCTGGATTAACGCCAAGAGAAGCGAAAGTATTACGTATGCGATTTGGTATTGATATGAATACCGATCATACGCTTGAAGAAGTTGGTAAACAATTTGATGTAACACGTGAACGTATTCGTCAAATTGAAGCTAAAGCTTTACGTAAACTACGTCACCCTAGTCGTTCTGACGTACTTCGTAGCTTCTTAGAATAATTATTTTTACCCATTTATATCGCCACTTTTGTGGCGATTTTTTTTGACTTATTATACTCAACGCCATGAATATACTACAACGTTTTAAAATTGATCCTTTTTTGCTAACACTGATTTGTGTTGTTATCACAGCTAGCTTTTTTCCTTGTGAAGGGCAAACAAAAGTTGTGTTTCAATACTTGACCACCTTTGCAATTGGTTTGCTTTTTTTTATGCATGGCGCAAAACTTTCATTAGATGCCATCATAACTGGCATAAAAAATTGGCGTTTACATCTATTCATTTTTAGCACTACTTTTATCATTTTTCCTGTACTGGGAATAATGATGCATTTTTTAGTCCCCACTTTTTTATCACAAGAACTTTATCAAGGATTTGTTTACCTTTGTGTATTACCTGCAACTGTGCAATCTGCAATTGCGTTTACTTCAATCGCAAGAGGTAATGTCGCTGCTGCCATTTGTAGTGCATCGGCATCGACATTATTGGGTGTATTTATTACTCCAATATTAGTGGGTTTATTAATGAATACACAATCATCAGGCTCTATGAGTATGCTTGATGCAATTTCATCTATTATGTTAAAGCTAATGTTACCTTTTATTCTTGGTCATTTATCCAGACGTTTTATTGGTAAATGGGTAGATAAATATAAAAGTGTCATTTCTAAAACTGATCGTATTTCGATTTTATTGGTGGTTTATGTTGCTTTTAGTGATGCGGTGGCAAATGGTATTTGGTCAGAAATTAGCTTACTATCACTGGTACAAATAATTTTCTATTCAATTGTGTTATTAACCATTGTATTACTTATTACTACGTATGGTTCACGGTTGCTTGGTTTTAATAAAGAAGATGAAATCACCATTGTGTTTTGTGGTTCGAAAAAAAGTCTAGCAAGTGGTATTCCTATGGCAAGCGTTATCTTTCCTATTTCTGTTATGGGAATAATGATTTTACCATTGATGATTTTTCACCAAGTTCAATTAATGATTTGTGCAGTATTAGCTGCTCGCTATGCCAAACGAAAAATATAAAAATTGTTTTGCTCATTGCTTAATTCTCAAGGATAATATAAGCGCTATTAACAACAGAAAGATATATTATGTTACATCTATTTGCTGATTTAGAATTTTCCACCATTGTATTACTAGTTTTGGCGCTATTTTTTGTGCTTTTTTATGAAGCAATTAATGGCTTTCATGATACAGCTAATGCGGTTGCAACAGTCATTTATACTAGAGCATTAAAAGAACAGCTTGCCGTTTTTATGGCAGGTATGTTTAATTTTTTTGGTGTTTTGCTCGGTGGTCTTAGTGTCGCTTATGCTATAGTGCACCTATTACCAACTGATTTATTGCTTAATGTAAGTTCATTACATGGGCTTGCGATGGTGTTTTCTATTCTATTTGCCGCTATCCTTTGGAATTTAGGTACCTGGTATGTTGGGCTTCCAGCATCGAGTTCACATACGCTGATAGGCTCAATTATTGGTGTGGCAATTGCAAATGCATTTATTATGGATACCTCAATTATTGATGCATTAAATATTCCGAAAATGTTACAAATCTTCTTGTCCTTAATTATTTCTCCTGTTGTTGGGCTTGTGCTTGCAGGATTAATGATTTTTTTACTGCGAAAGTATTGGACTCGTAAAAGCCAAAGTAAAAAAAGCAGTAAAAAACGTGAACGTATCTTTATGACGCCAGAACAACGTGAAAAACTTTACGGTAAGAAAAAACCACCATTCTGGATCCGCATAATGCTTATTATATCTGCCGCTGGTGTAAGTTTTTCACATGGCGCTAACGATGGGCAAAAAGGTATTGGTTTATTAATGCTGGTCTTAATGGGCATTGCTCCTGCTGGGTTTATTGTTAATATGGGCGCATCTACTTATGAAATTACCAATACCCGTAATGCGATTCATAATATTCAAGAGTACTTTGTAACACATAATGATGATCTGATGAATGTTATTGGTAAACAACCCGCTTTAGATACTAGTATTCCTGAAGGCGACCTGAATAAGTACCATTGTGATTATTCCCGTTCATTTATCACTTTAGGCATTGCTAATAATTTATTCAATAAAATTAATGATTATGAATCCTTAACCGTCGAGCAACGTTCACAAACCCGACGTATATTATTATGCTTATCTGATACGGTTTCTCATGTGGCTAAGCAACCGAATGTCTCTTCACAAGATAAACAATATTTAAAATCATTAAATGATGATTTACTTAAAACTATTGAATACGCACCAATTTGGATAATTATTGCTGTAGCGTCTGCATTAGCGGTTGGAACAATGATTGGTTGGCGACGTGTCGCTATTACTATTGGTGAAAAAATTGGTAAAAAAGGTATGACTTACGCACAAGGCGTATCAGCACAAATTACTACCGCATTATCTATTGGTATTGCGAGTTATACCGGTATGCCAGTTTCAACTACTCAAGTACTTTCTTCCTCTGTTGCAGGTACAATGATCGTTGATGGTGGTGGTGTGCAAAGTAAAACGATTAAAAATATTGCATTAACTTGGATATTAACCCTACCAATATCGATTTTGTTATCTGGCTCACTTTTTTGGCTTGCTCAAAAATTAATTTAGTAGTAAAAATAGAGTACTGATTTTAACTTAACTAGGACGTTAACAATAAGAAGGAGTAAAGTATCATGGCTTATAAACATATATTAGTCGCAGTTGACTTATCACCTGAAAGTGAGGTTCTTGTCGAAAAAGCAGTCTCTATGGCTAGACCATATAATGCTCAAGTATCCTTAATTCATGTTGGTATTAACTATTCAGATCTTTACACTGGTTTAGTTGATATCAATATGAATGATATGAAAGATCGTATTACTGAAGATGCGCATCTTGCATTGAATAAATTAGCCGATGATGCTGGATACCCGATTGCACATACTCTTTCTGGAAATGGCGAGTTTGGTCAAGTCTTAATTGAAGCTATTCATGAATATAGTATTGATTTGGTCGTTTGTGGTCACCACCAAGACTTTTGGAGCAAGTTAATGTCTTCTGCTCGTCAGCTTATCAACAATACCCATATTGATACATTGATAGTTCCTCTAAAAGATGAAGAGCCTTCTGAAGAAACAGCCAAATGAACCGCTAAATATCAACCCGCTTAACTAGCGGGTTTTTTTATATTTTAACAATCCTTTTATCTTAAACAAATTTTTTTAAAAATACGGCTTAATCTATTTATTTAATTGCCACTTTTTGTCTATTCATTTAATAATTTAAAGAATATACTCAGATTTAATATTTAGAATATAAGGAGATTTATTATGAATATCGCATTAGTTACCGGTGCCTCTTCTGGATTTGGTCAGGCTATTTGTCGTAAATTGATTGATGATGGATATAAAGTCATTGGTGTGGCAAGGCGCGCAGATAAATTACAAAAGTTAGCAGAAGAATTAGGTGCTAATTTTTGTGCATTGCCTTTAGATGTCACTAAAAAAGATGCCGTAGAATCAATCTTGTTACAATTGCCTAAAGAGTTTCAACCTATCGATATTTTAATAAATAATGCAGGATTAGCCTTGGGATTAGAACCCGCTTATCAAGCTAATTATGAAGATTGGGAAACAATGGTTCAAACTAACATAGTTGGCTTAATTCATTTGACTCACCATCTTTTACCTGGCATGGTTGAACGAAACTTTGGTTACATAATTAATCTTGGCTCTGTCGCAGGGACTTATGCTTACAAAGGTGGAAATGTCTATGGCGCAACAAAAGCCTTTGTTAAACAATTTAGTGCGAATTTACGTACAGATTTGTTAGGCAAAAAAATTAGAGTCACAAATATAGAGCCTGGATTGTGTGGTGGGACTGAATTTTCTAATGTCAGATTTCATGGTAATAATGAACAAGCAGCAGCCGTGTATGAAGGGGTTGACTATATAACACCTGAAGATATTGCTAACACTGTTTCATGGCTGGTTAACACACCAACACATTTTAATGTCAATGCACTCGAAATTATGCCAGTTGCTCAAGCTTCTGCTGGATTAGCCGTTTATAAAGAAACTAAATAGATAATTGACGTCGATATTGGATAAACAATATCGACGCGGTTTAATGTTAAAAAAATAGATATGGTTAACAAAATAGACTTGCACTTCTGTCAATGGATTGCTATCCTTTTCCCTTGTAATTTTGATTGAGGTTAATGGTAATGACATTTACTGAAGTAACGAAAACATTTGCGACAAGCTTGCCGGGTACAGATAGTTATGTAAAACTGCGTAAAGCTATGCGTACATTGATTCAAGAAGATCCAAACAATGCTTCAGTTTATTTTTTGATCTTTGGTTTTGCGCGTACTTATGTCATGTTATATGAAGATCAGGAAGTTTCACCAAAATTCGCCGAAGAGAATCAAAAAGTTATGCTATCTTATCTTAATATTCTTGATGAAGCGTTAAAAAAACAAGACGCTAAAACTCTTTATCAAGCTTTGAATAAGGTAGTTAATGAGTACGAAAATAGCAAAAAAGTATTTTAAATAACAGCCTGACATGAAAGTGTCGGGCTGTTTTGTTTAGAGTAAAAACTAATTAGGAAAAATGATGACAATGTTAATGATCATTTCAGGCATTATTGGCACCTTAGGCACTATTATTCACTATAGGGCGGGTTGATTTTTCCTTAAAAAAATATAAAAAACCCGCTGAAAAAAGCGGGTTTTTAGTTTATATAAAACATGTTCAAGAACCTTAAAAATAGGCATTTGAAAAAAATAATATAGCTCAAAATGATACGCCTGTTTTCAAAAACTATTCAGTGGTTTAGGTAAACGGGTATTTTGAATTTTAATTGGCATAAATTAGGATAATAAGTAAAGGTGTGATATGAAAGTTTTGAAATTTGGCGGGACCTCTGTCGCTAACGCAGAACGTTTTTTGCGAGTTGCAGAAATTATTGAAAATAATGCTAAGCAAGAACAAACTGCAACAGTTTTATCTGCACCAGCTAAGATTACTAATCATCTGGTTGCGATGGTTGAAAAAACCGTAGCAGGGCAAGATATACAGAATAATATTTATGATGCTGAAAAAATATTTGCTGATCTATTAGCCGGTATCGCAAAAGAACACCCTAATTTTGCCTACGATAAAATGAAAAGTTTTGCTTTAGATGAATTAAATAATATCAAGCAATTATTAGAAGGCATTCGTTTATTAGGGCAATGTCCAGATAGCATTAACGCTTCAATTATTTGCCGAGGCGAAAAACTATCAATTGCTATCATGCAAGAGTTGCTCAAGGCAAAAGGGCACTTAGTCACAGTAATTAATCCTGTCGCAATGCTCATTGCTGAAGGCGGTTATCTAGAATCTACCGTCGATATAGCAGAATCCTCACATCGCATTAGCGAAATGCATATTCCACAAGATCATATTATTTTAATGCCAGGTTTTACCGCTGGGAATGATAAAGGCGAACTTGTTGTGCTTGGTCGTAATGGTTCAGATTATTCCGCATCAGTATTAGCCGCCTGTTTGCGTGCAAGTTGTTGTGAAATTTGGACCGATGTAGATGGCGTCTATACCTGTGATCCGCGAATTGTGCCAGATGCTAAATTGCTTAAAACCATGTCTTATCAAGAAGCGATGGAACTGTCTTATTTTGGTGCTAAAGTGCTTCACCCTAGAACCATTTTGCCGATTGCACAATTCCAAATCCCATGTTTAATTAAAAATACCAATAACCCAGATGCACCCGGCACGCTCATCGGTGCAAATGTTGTTGATTCAACAACCCCAGTAAAAGGCATCACTAACTTAAATAATATGGCGATGATTAACGTATCAGGCCCAGGCTTAAAAGGTATGGTTGGTATGTCGGCGCGTGTTTTTTCCGCTATGTCTTACGCGGGTATTTCTGTTGTTCTCATTACTCAATCTTCCTCAGAATATAGTATTAGCTTTTGTGTACCACAAGCAGAGCTCTATCGAGCAGAAGAAGCATTAGGTGATGAATTTTATTTAGAATTAAAAGATGGATTATTAGAGCCAATTGAAGTCATCGAAAAACTAGCGATTATTTCAGTTGTGGGTGATGGAATGCGCACTTTACGTGGACTTTCTGCTAATTTTTTTACAGCATTGGCTCGCGCCAATATTAATATTGTTGCCATTGCTCAAGGTTCATCCGAGCGCTCAATTTCGGTTGTAGTTGATAATGATGTTGCAGTGATGGGCGTAAGAGTTACTCATCAAATGTTATTTGGTACCGATAAAATGCTGGATGTTTTTGTAATTGGTGTTGGCGGCGTGGGTGGTGCGCTTATTGATCAAATTGAGCGACAACAAAAGTGGCTCAAAAATAAACAAGTTGATCTGCATGTTTGCGGGTTATTTAACTCTAAGCACGGTGTACTTAATCGAGATGGCATTAATCTGACAAATTGGCGAGAGCAAATAAAACAGAGTGAAACAAGCTATACTTTAGATAGCATAATTGAATTTGCTAAGAATAACCGATTACTCAATCCAATTTTAGTTGATTGTACATCAAGCAGTGAAGTTTCTGATAAATATGCTGACTTTTTGGCTAATGGATTCCATGTTGTTACGCCAAATAAAAAGGCTAATACCAGTTCAATGGCTTACTATTTACGTTTACGTCAAGAAGCCGCTAAAAGTAAACGTAAATTCCAATATGATACCAATGTTGGGGCAGGACTCCCTGTTATTGAAAATTTACAAAATCTACTTAATGCCGGTGATGAGCTAATTAGATTTTCAGGTATATTGTCTGGTTCATTATCCTTTATTTTTGGTAAGCTTGATGAGGGTATGTCACTATCTGAAGCAACAAAACTTGCTAAAGAAAAAGGTTTTACTGAACCCGATCCTCGTGATGATTTATCAGGTACCGATGTGGCAAGAAAATTATTGATTCTAGCCAGAGAAGCGGGTTTGCAGCTTGAGCTTGATCAAATTAATGTTGAATCCGTTTTACCAGAACAATATGCACAAGGTAATGTGGATGAATTTATGGCTAAATTACCGCAACTTGATGCTGAGTTTAAATTAAAAGCCGAGCAAGCAGCAAAACAAGGTAAAGTATTACGTTATGTTGGTAGTATCGAAAATAATCAATGTAGCGTTAAAATCGAAGCTGTTGATAGTGATGATCCACTTTACAAAGTGAAAAATGGCGAGAATGCCTTGGCATTTTATACCCGTTATTATCAACCTATTCCACTGGTATTACGGGGTTATGGTGCAGGCAATGATGTAACTGCAGCCGGTGTCTTTGCTGATATTTTACGTACGACATCAGGCAAGATTGGAGGCTAAATGAAACAGCAATCTTTAACGGTTTATGCACCAGCATCAATGGCAAATATTAGTGTAGGTTTTGATATTTTAGGTGCGGCAATTCACCCCATTAGTGGGGCGATGCTAGGTGATTGTATTACTGTTGCGCCCGCTGAAGAATTTACTCTTACCAGTAAAGGGCAATTTGTAAAAAAATTACCGCGCGATCCAAAATACAATATCGTTTATCAATGTTGGCAACGATTTTGCCAAGCTATGGGTAAAACGTTACCCGTGCATATGACCCTTGAAAAGAATATGCCAATTGGTTCTGGTTTAGGTTCTAGTGCTTGTTCTGTCGTTGGCGCTTTTGTTGCTTTAAATGAATTTTTTGATAAACCGTTTAACGAGTTTCAAATGTTGTCAATGATGGGTGAACTTGAAGGTCGAATTTCAGGTAGTGTACATTATGATAATGTAGCGCCTTGTTATTTAGGTGGTTTACAACTTATTATTGATGAAATCGGGACAATCAGTGAGTCGATTCCGCACTTTAACGATTGGTACTGGGTAATGGCTTACCCGGGGATTAAAGTGTCGACAGCTGAAGCGCGTGCGATTTTACCTGCTCAGTATCAAAAAGCTGACTGTGTTGCGCATGGTCGCTATGTAGGTGGATTTTTGCATGCTTGTTATACTCAGCAACCAAAATTAGCAGCGGCAATGTTGGTTGATAATATTGCTGAACCTTATCGTAAACAGTTACTACCTAACTTTGATCAGACGCAAAAACGTGTTAAACAGCTGGGTGCGTTAGCATCGGGTATTTCGGGTTCGGGTCCAACAATGTTTGTCATTGCTGATAAACTTGAAATTGCTCAGCAAATTGAAGCATTACTCAAAAGTGATTATTTACAAAATGATGAAGGTTTTACCCATATCTGTAAAATAGATACACAAGGTGCAAGAGTTATTTAAAATCCTATAAAAAGCGTAATTGAAAAAATTATTTTTTTGGTTGATAGATAATAAAACGAATAAATTATTACAGCATAAATATAACTGGAACATATTATGAAATTGTACAATTTGAAAGATCATTCGCAGCAAGTTAGCTTTTCCCAAGCTGTGCAACAAGGATTAGGAAGAGGGCAAGGTCTATTTTTCCCGCAAGAATTACCAAAATTTTCTGAAAATGAAATTGAAGCATTATTAAAACTGGATTTTATAACTCGTAGCGCCAAAATTTTATCGGCGTTTATTGGCGATGAAATTAGTCAGGATGATATGTATCGATTAGTTAATAATGCTTTTCAATTTCCAGCGCCGGTCAAATCGGTTGAAGCAGATATTGGTTCATTAGAGTTATATCATGGTCCAACACTTGCGTTTAAAGATTTTGGTGGACGTTTTATGGCACAAGCGTTAGTGCAAGTGGCTGCGGATAAACAAATTACGATATTAACAGCAACTTCGGGTGATACAGGTGCCGCAGTGGCGCATGCTTTTTATCATTTACCTAATATTCGTGTTGTCATTTTATATCCCGAAGGAAAAATTAGTCCATTACAAGAAAAGCTATTTTGCACCTTGGGCGATAATATTCATACTATCGCTATTAAAAGTGACTTTGATGCGTGCCAAGCCTTAGTTAAAAAAGCATTTGATGATGAAGAGTTAAAAGCGCTAATTGGATTAAATTCTGCAAATTCGATTAACATCAGTCGTTTACTGGCACAAATTTGTTACTATTTTGAAGCTTATGCTCAACTGACACCAGCGCAACGTCAACAATTAGTGATTTCAGTGCCTAGTGGTAACTTTGGTGATTTAACAGCCGGTTTATTGGCTAAAACAATGGGGTTACCAATTAAACGTTTTATTGCTGCAACGAATGCAAACGACACGGTGCCACGCTATTTAGAAACTGGAAAGTGGGAGCCTCATGCAACAGTTGCTACGCTTTCTAATGCTATGGATGTGAGTCAACCGAATAACTGGCCTCGTATTGAAGAGATTTATCGTCGCGAAGGCTGGGTGTTAAAATCACTTGGGCATGCGGCGGTGTCTGATGAAGTCGCTTCACAAACGGTAAGAGAATTAGATAAAAAAGGTTATTTGTCTGAGCCTCATGGCGCGATTGCTTATCGGGCATTACGTGATCAGCTGCAAGCAGGTGAATATGGATTGTTTTTAGGTACGGCTCATCCAGCAAAATTTAAAGAGGTGGTTGAAGATATTCTTGGTAAATCAATTCCACTGCCTAAAGCATTAGCTGAACGTGCAGATATGACACTACTTTCGCATCATATGCCAAATGATTTCGCCAAATTACGTGATTTTTTAATTAATTTATCTTGGTAAAATTAGTTCCGCTGCCAATCGGTGGCGGATTATTCTTTATCATCAAATATGGTTTAGCTAATTTCAGTTATTTATTTTGCTATTAAATTTATCCTCACGATTTTTACATTCAATCACATATACATTATTTTAGTAAACACCAATTCAATAGTATTTATTTTGCTGTTTAGACATATCTTGTTTAAATCACTATTTTCAGCTATTGTAATATCAATTAGGCCATTATAAGGATATTGTTATGTACTGTCCGTTTTGTAATGCAGATGATACAAAGGTGATTGATTCGCGTCTTGTTGGTGAAGGTTATCAAGTCCGTCGTCGTCGTCAATGTGTTGAGTGCAATGAGCGTTTTACCACATTTGAAGTGGCTGAATTAATTATGCCTAATGTGATTAAAAGCAATAAAGTTCGAGAACCATTTAATGAAGATAAGTTGCGTAATGGAATAAAACGAGCGCTAGAAAAACGCCCAGTTAGCTTTGATGCGATCGAAGATGCAATTACGCGCATAAAATCAAAAATCAGAGCTACCGGTGAACGTGAAGTGCCAGCAAAATTAATTGGTAGTTACGTTATTGAAGAGTTAAAAAACCTCGATAAAGTCGCTTATATACGTTTTGCATCAGTTTATTTTAGTTTTGATGATATAGAACAATTTAGTAATGAAATTGCTAAATTACAACAAAAATAATGACCCTTATGACAACGCCTTACGATACCGATCAACTTTATATGAATCAAGCCATTGAGCTTGCTAAACTTGGTCGCTTTACTACAACACCTAATCCCAATGTCGGTTGTATTATCGTTAAAGATAATCAGATTATTGGTAAGGGGTACCATCAAAAAGCGGGGCAACCCCATGCGGAAGTTTATGCTTTGCAAATGGCGGGCGCTAATGCCGTAGGTGCAACTGCATATGTAACATTAGAGCCTTGTAGTCATTTTGGACGCACTCCCCCTTGTGCCGATGCCTTAATCAAATCAGGGATAAAGCGTGTTGTGATTGCTATGCAAGATCCTAATCCTAACGTGGCCGGTAATGGTATTAAACGTTTACAAGATGCTGGTATAGCGGTAACTGTCGGTGTTTTAGCTGACCAAGCGGAAGCGATTAATCAAGGTTTTTTAAAACGTATGCGCACAGGCTTACCTTTTGTCCAACTTAAACTGGCTGCTTCGTTAGACGGAAAAATCGCCATGGCATCAGGCGAAAGTAAGTGGATAACCTCAAACAAAGCCAGAGAAGACGTACAACAGTTTCGTGCTCAAGCCAGTTGTATATTAAGTACCCGTAAAACAGTACAAACCGATAATGCAAGTTTAACCGTTAGATATCACCAATTACCCGATGACATACAGAAAATCTATCCTGTCGAAAAGATAAGACAACCCATTAGAGTAATTATTGATGGTCAATATCAATTAACCGGTGATGAAAGTATTTTTCAACAACCCGGTGAAACTTGGGTTGTGCGAAAGCAAAATTTATCGATTGCAATGCCTAATACATCGTTGATTGTAGAGCACTCAGCTAATCAGTATATTGATTTAAAAATTTTACTCGAAAACTTAGCGCAAAAGCAGATAAATAGTGTTTGGGTTGAAGCAGGTGCACACCTTGCTGGTGCGTTAATTGAACAAAATTTAGTTGATGAACTGATTATTTATTATGCGCCAAAATTGCTAGGCCATAATGCTAACGATATGTGTATTTTACCCAATTTGCAAAAATTATCCCTAGCTCCTCAATTTCAATTTGAATCAGTTGCAGCAGTTGGTGAGGATATGCGCGTTATTCTAAAAAGAAAATCATCTGCAATTTGATGACAGTTCAATTCCCTATTTTGAAAAAAGGAAAACGTTAATTTGAATAGTGAACGGCGTCCTTTGTATAAAAAAAACAGCTTTAACAAGCTGGATATCGATTATTTTTTTACGTTAGATGAGTATCAAATTATCGATGATTTTATTTATGCGGATATATCTGGAATAGCAAAAGTATGTGGTTATCAAATTCTGTTTTTTTATATTTTGGGGCATGTTGAAGTATTATCACTGGAAGATGTGGTGGAGAACACGTTTTTACGTGATAAAGCTAATCAAATTTTAACTTATCTAGGCTTTGATTTTAAAATGGGGCATCCGTTTGAGTTAACAGATGAGTTTAATCATAATTTTAAGTTCAAAGACTCTATTGATGACGATCAGGTGCGTTATTACTATGACTTTGACGAGATGTTAATTGTTTTAGGTATTAATTGGCAGGGATTTTTAGTTTCATTCGAAATGGTAAAAGATAAGACAATTATCCATAATCGCCTGAAAAATTTTTATTCATAAATGAACTGTATTTTCTATTGCAAAAACGAACTGTGCTCAGTTGAGTAACGGCATCTATTGTTAATAAGATGCCGATACCTCTATGAGTTAAATGCGAATACTTGATTCGGTGATTATCATGAATTACCTTGAAGAATGGCTAATAGTTGTTCTGGTGTTTTTACGGCTAAGATGCGCTCAAGTGTATCGTCTGCAATTACGGCACGTGTTAATTTACGTAAGATATCTAAGTGCTCATTTGATTTAGCTGCAATGCCAACGACAACATAAGCAATATTATTATCTTCATCCCACTTGATACCTTGTGGATAATAAATCACTTTAAGTCCTGTTTCGATAACACTATCACGTTTTTCGGTTGTGCCATGTGGAATTGCTATACCATTACCCAAAAAAGTCGAAATTTGAGCATCACGATCGAACATTGCTTGAGTATAATCATTTTTGACTAATCCCGCGTTAATCATCTTTTCAGATACCGCTCTTATCGCCTCTTGTTTAGAAAAAGAGCCATCTATGATTGAAATATCATTGACATTAAGTTTTAAATCGCTCATTTGTTATCCTTATTTTGTTAGTCTACCGCTGATGAGCGGTAGACTAATTTGTTGATTATACTGTTGCTTTATTGGCTAATTTTTTGTTTTGTGCAATACGAACTAAACCTAATAAAATAGCGCCAACTATTGCACCCGCGAAAATGCAACCTACCCATAAAAATGGTTTATTGACCAGTGGCAGTACTAAAAAACCACCGTGAGGTGCAGGGACTTGAATTTGGCATAAAAAGGTTAAAACAGCTGCAATAGCAGACGATAACATCATAATTGGAATCACGCGCAATGGATCTTTTGCTGCAAAAGGTATTGCTCCTTCTGTAATGTGTGTTGAACCCAAAATATAATTGACCAGACCAGCTGCACGCTCTTCTTCAGTAAAGGCTTTATCGCGGAAGATTGTTGTTGAAAAAGCAATAACAAACGGGGGGGCAATACAAGCTGCAGAGACACCAGCCATAAAATAGAAATTGCCTTCACCTAACAACATGGTACCTGTTACGTAAGCGGCTTTATTTACTGGACCACCAAAGTCGAATGAACACATCGCACCAATAACAATACCTAATAAAACAGGATTAGCAGATTGCAGTGATTCGAGGAAAGACTTCATGGCATTATTTACTGTCGCAATCGGACCACCGAGTAAAAACATACCTGCACCAATCACAAATACGCCAATGAGTGGCATAATGAAAATGGATTTAAGCCCTTCAAATGAACGTGGAAGTCCATCTAACAATTTTTTGACAAACAGCATTAAATAACCGGCAGCAAAACCAGCAATAATCCCACCAAGGAACCCAGCTCCGGTGATATTAGCAATCAGTCCACCGACAAATCCGGCAACCATTCCTGGTCGGCCAGCTATAGAGTACGCTAAGAAACCGGTAAAGATAGGAACCATAATGCCAAACGCTTGCCCACCAATTTTCATTAATAACGCGGCAAATTCATTATACTGAGCATTATCAGGGTTAGCTGAATATATCCCCCATAAAAACGATAACGCAATTAAAACTCCGCCAGCTACCACAAAAGGTAACATGTTCGAAACGCCGCTCATTAAGTGTTTATAAATTTGACGACCAATGGATTCTTTAACTTCTATCTGGTTAGATGATGAATTGGATTTGTCTGAATTGTTATTTTTGCCTTTACGGATGGGAACAGCGCCTGATGTGATTTGTTCAATAAGTACTTTAGCTTTATGAATACCATCTTTAACAGGTACTTCAATAACAGGTAAACCATTAAAGCGGTCAGGGTTGACATCTTTATCAGCAGCAATAATTACCCCAATTGCCTCGCTAATATCTGCGTCTGTAATAGCGTTATCAACACCGCCTGCGCCATTGGTTTCTACTTTTATTTCAAAGCCAGCTTTTTCGGCAGCGCTTTTTAAGGCTTCTTCCGCCATATATGTATGTGCAATACCAGTTGGACATCCTGTGACAGCTAATATTTTTCTCATAATGCTCTCCTATTTACTTGATTTGGGTAACGACAACTTGACCCATATAAATGTCAATTTTGTCTAATTGACCTAATCCATCTGACTCGGCAACATTAGCGCCTGTTGCTGAGGCCTTTTTCATGGCTTTTTCAATATTTTGTTGTTCAAAAAGCCACTCACTAATAAATGCAGCAAGCGATGCGTCACCAGCACAAGCCGAACTAACTAGATTTATTTTCACCGCATTACAAAACCAAATATGCGTGCCGTCTGAAAAGTACATGCCTTTGTCACCCATTGTTAATAAAATGTTTTGTGCGCCTTTTAAATGAACAGCCTCAAGTGCGGTTATGATTTGCTGTTGGGTATTGGTTTCAAGTCCAAAAATTTCTTTTAGTTCATCGTCATTAGGTTTAATTAATAATGGCTTATACTTTAGTAATTCACTTAATTTGGGATGACTAATATCAAGAATGACTTGGATATTTTTGGACAGACATAAATCTAAGATAGACTGATAATAATCTGGTTCAATATTATTTGGCAGACTTCCGCTGATCACTAAATAACTGTCATTGGCTAACGAACTAATAATCGCTAGCATTTCACTTTTTTTGTTATCAGGAACAAACGGTCCTTTCCCCACCAGTTTATATTCATTATGCCCATCGTTGACAAAAACATTGATACGCGTGATATCATCAATAAAGCAAGGTTTGGTTTCAAGTTGCAATTTAGTTAATTCATCAACAATGTACTTACCCGAAAAACCACCAAAGAAACCTAAAGCACAGGTTGGTTTATTGAATTTATGTAATACAATCGATACATTGATAGCTTTACCATTTGGGCTATATTCCGTATGCGAAGTACGATTGACACAATTGGGATAAAGCCCTTGGCAACGAATATTCATATCAATGGCGGTATTGAGTGTTAAGGTATAGATCATCATGCTTAGCCTCTATAATTTTCCTGCGCATCCGCATGTTGTGATGATTTTTTTGACGATCTCTTTCATTGCTGCTTTTGCTGGTTTCATATAGTGACGAGGGTCATTTGCATCAGGATGTTCAATAAAATATTGTTTGAGGGCATCAGAAAACGCGATTTTTAATTCTGTCGCTACATTGACTTTACAAATACCGCGTTTAATGCATTCACGTACATCTTTATCTGGCACGCCCGATGCGCCATGTAATACTAGTGGAATATCGACCATTGAACGTATTTCTGATAAACGATCAAAGTCTAGTTTGGGTTCTGATTTATAAAGACCGTGCGCAGTGCCAATTGCAATTGCCAGTGAGTCAATACCTGTCTTTTCTATAAATTCAACTGCTTGTTTAGCATTAGTGTATAAAGCATCTTTAGCATCAACAACTAAGTCATCTTCAACGCCACCTAGTCGTCCTAATTCTGCTTCTACACTGACATCGTAACGGTGAGCATATTCAACGACACGTTTAACAATGGCAACATTTTCAGCGAATGGAAAATGAGAGCCATCAATCATCACAGAGCGAATACCTGCATTGATTTTGGCTGTTATATCATCATAGTCTTCATGGTGATCTAAATGAAGCGCTAAAGGAACATTATGTTTTTTCGACAACTCATAAGCAATAGCGACAATATTTTCTGTTCCTGCATAACTATAGGTTCCTGGGGTTCCTGCTAAAATCACAGGGGACTGTAATTGAGCAACTGTTTCTACAATGACTTGCATTGTTTCTAAATTATGAATGTTAAAGGCGGGTACGGCATATTGCTCTTTTTGCGCTTTTTTTAACATATTGTGGCTAGAAATAATTGACATATAACTTCTCCTAAAATTTTTATTAACTACTTAATTTTTTAACTTTCGAATTGAAAGTTATTTTTTTAAATTATGATTGCAAAACGAAAGTTATACTAGTGTTAATAGCGTGAGGTGGATCACAAAAATAGATTTTAATATGTCGAACAAGATAAACTTGTTGCTAAAGTTGCATTTTAACGTTTAACTGGTCAAGGCTGATTTAAGACTACTAAATCGCGATAATTAACATTGATTCATGTTTAGGAATAAATTTCTTCACATTAATTGATGTTGACCACTTGTATGATAAATTTTATTATCATCTTTAGATATTTATCAGTTATATAGGAAATAAAATTTGGCTAGAGCGTCTTCAGCCCTACTAAAACGTAGGTTAGATATTGCCGAAATCGTACGTAAACAAGGTGAAGTAAAAGTAGATGACTTATCTGACAAGCTTCAAGTATCTAATGTTACCATTCGGCAAGATTTAACATATTTAGAACAACAAGGTTATTTAAAACGATCCTTTGGTGGAGCAATTTATATTCCACCTGAAAGTTTGGCTAACCAAACTTCTTTCGACTCTGTAAATTATAGTAATATCAATTTAAATATCAGTGAAATCGATATCGTTAAAAATTGTTTAGATTATATAAATGATGGCGATACACTTTTTTTAGGTCATGGCACTTTAATTCGAAAACTCATTCCTTTTTTGCATAATAAAAAATCCTTAAAATTAATTATGAATGATATTCAAAATGCTCAATTGGTTAAGGAGTTTTCAGATGCCGAAGTCATATTAGTGGGGGGGGTGCTTTTAGAAGGTAATATTTTGCAAAATAATAATGCCCTAACTGAGGTTGTTAACCAATTTTCTATTACCCATTTTATTGTCGAATTGGCAGCTATCAATGCTAATAATCATTTAATTATTGCTAATATTGATCAACAAAAAACATATCAACAAATATTTAAAAATGCTGACCATACTATTGGCCTTTTACCTCAACGCTTGGTAATGAATGATGAACACAGTATCGGAAAATTAAAGCATTTAGATACGGTTATATTATCAAGACCAGTTGTCACCGAATATCATCAACAATTATTAGATTCTAATTTTAAACAAGATGTGGTTAACAAATTTTGCGTGATCTATCGTAATGCAAAGGGGATGTAATATGCAATTTAAGATTTGTACTATAGGAGAATTGCTAGTTGAGTTTTTAGCTAAACAGAAAAACCAACGTTTTGACGAACCGGGTGAGTTTGTCGGACCTTTTGTCAGTGGCGCACCAGCAATATTTGCTGATCAAGTTGCAAAATTAGGTTTTCCAGTTATTTTTTTTGGTTGTGTTGGCAAAGATGCTTTTGGTCACATGTGCACTAAGCGATTAAAACAAGATGGTGTGATTATTGAGGGGATTACCTCGCATTATAAAGCTAATACAGGTAGTGCATTTGTAACCTATAAAGACTTAAATGAACGCGATTTTATCTTTAATATCCCAAATAGTGCCTGTGGTCTACTTTCGTTCAATCATATAAATGAAAGTTTACTAAAAGATTGTACCCATTTACACGTTATGGGCTCTTCACTTTATTCTTTTCGCGCCATTGATGCTATGCGTAAAGCACTTGATATTATTAAAAGAAATGGTGGCACAATTTCGTTTGATCCTAATTTGCGTAAGGAGATGTTTAATATTCAGGAAATGGAGCAATCGTTTGATTATATCATGGAATATACCGACATATTTTTACCAAGCGAAAGCGAGGTTAGTTATTTTGCCCATAGCCATGATGAGAGTGAACAACAAACCATGTTTTCATTACTCGAAAAAGGAATTAAACATATTGTGGTGAAAAAAGGTAGTAATGGTGCAGACTACTATGGTCACGATGAAAAAAATAAATTATACACACTTCATGTCGACGGTTTTGCCACAAACGTCATTGATCCAACTGGAGCGGGTGACTGTTTTGGTGCAACCTTTGTGAGTTTGATGTTAGCCGGATATTCTGTCAAACAGGCTTTGCGCTATGCGAATGCGAGCGGTGCTCTAGCTGTATCTAAAAAAGGTCCAATGGAAGGGACATCGACATTAGATGAATTAAAACAATTTATTTCTAAATATAAATAAAATCAGTTGAACAAATTTGCAAAAAAAATCCCAATAACATGGTTATTGGGAAAACATAAGGAATAGGAAAACAATGAAATAAATGCATTGTCGAGTGTTAGTATGCGCCTTTTTTTAAAAAATGTATGTAAAGATAACTAAATGATTGCTTAAATAGATTGTATCTATCTTGTTAAGTAAGTGTAAATCGCTTTATTCTCGTCACTAATTCATTATTTTTTATTGTGTTATCTATAAGAAGATCTCTAATAATGAGTTTAAAAACAGCTTACCGCGCTCGGTTATTTGCCAATTATGTTTATGTTCAATCAAATAGTTTTGCTCTATGGCAAGGTCAATCTGCTTACTTACCGATTGCAAGGGTAAAAAAGTACGTTGTTCAAATTCGTGCTTGGGCGTTGCTTCAAATAATCGGAAACGATTCATAAAATATTCAAAGGGTAGATCTTGCGACGCTACTTGATAAGCGTGTTCTAAATATCGACCTTCTAAATACCCTTTAGGGTGACGTGTTTTTACTGTCCGGGTAATTTTGCCATTCGATTGGGTAATTTTACCATGCGCTCCGCAGCCAATCCCTAAATAATCACCAAAACGCCAATAATTTAAATTATGTTCGCATTGATAGCCGGGTTTGGCATATGCTGAGGTTTCATATTGTTGATAGCCTTGTTGAGTTAAAAGTTGATGCCCTTGTTGATAAATTTCCCATAGGTTATCGTCATCAGGTAAGATTGGTGGTTTGGAACCAAATAATGTATTGGGTTCAATAGTTAGTTGATACCAAGACAAATGCGGGGGGGCTAGCTTAATGGCTTGCTTTAAATCATACAATGCATCATCAATGGATTGATTCGGTAAGCCATGCATTAAGTCTAAATTAAAACTATGTAAATTTAGGTTATGAGCAAGAGTACCTGCATTTATGGCTTCTTCAGGGTTATGTATGCGTCCTAAATTTACTAGTTTAGCCGATTGAAAGCTTTGCACGCCAATTGAAATACGATTAATTCCTGCTTGCTGATAACCCTTAAACCTTTCTACATCAACAGAATTTGGGTTTGCTTCAATTGTTATTTCTGCCTCGCTCTCTATTGGAATAATTTTATTAACGTCGATTAATAACTGATTAATCAATTCGGCTGAAAATAGACTTGGCGTGCCTCCACCGATAAAAATAGAGTGAATTGAGCGATCAGGACACAGTTTGACATCTTGCCGTAAATCTTCAATAAGATGTTGAATATAAGCTTGATAATCAGGTGTTTTTTTCACCGTATGTGAATTAAAATCACAGTAAGGACATTTTTGAACACACCAAGGCATATGAATATATAAGCTAAGCGGAATTTTATAATCAAACATATGCTTTTCCATAAATTTTTGTCAAATACGCAGAATAAGTTTAAATGAGCTGGCTATATTACTCGTATTTATTAAAAAAAGCTTTTTTACCTTTATTCTATTTCTAGAATGTGGTGAAAAAGCGTAAAATAGAAACAATTTTAGATTTAGTTTATGACATTGATTGTCGATCAGATTAAACATTATAGGAGTAATTATGAGTATTTTAAAACAACTATTGGATAGTGCTAAACAATCTCAGTCTTTAAGCCCATCTGTTAAACAAACCACCTATGGTGAATTACCTATTTTAGTCATTAATCACCAAACTTGTACAGCCGCGGTTTCACTACAAGGTGCGCATCTATTATTTTGGCAACCGACAACTGAAACTGCACCAGTCGTTTGGTTAAGTAACAACGCCGTATTTAAAAAAGGTACCGCTATTCGTGGTGGCGTACCTATTTGTTGGCCTTGGTTTGGTAAATTAGGTGATCCTATGCATGGTTTTGCCCGTATAGTGCAGTGGACTCTAGATTCATGCAACGAAGATAATGATGGCGTTGATCTTGTTTTATCGTTAACCAATAATCAACAAACTGAGCCGTTTTTTTCAAAACCTTTTCACGTTTGGTTACAGATTCATATTGGTAATACTTGCCAAGTCACGTTAACTTGCCAAGGCGATTTTGAAGCAACAAGTGCATTACATACCTATTTTGGTGTAGATAATATTAACAATGTGCTTGTTAAAGGTTTAGGAGACAGCTATCAAGAACGTTTAGCAAATGAAAATAAACCCACTACTGTAGGTCAGCTGACTTTCAATCAAGAAGTCGATCGTATTTACACCCATGCCGATAATAAGTTAATCATTAAAGATGGGCAACGTACTATTGAGTTAACTAATAATCATTCGACCGATGTTGTAACATGGAATCCATGGGTAGATAAAGCAAAAGCAATGGCTGATTTTGCTGATGATGAATATCAATCTATGGTTTGTGTCGAAACTGCGTGTATTACTCAACCTTTAAAACTTTCGCCAACAGAAAAAGTGTCTTATGGTTTTAAGATAGAATTAATAAAGTAAACGGTAAATTCGTATTACAAACTTAATCGATACTTGGTTTTGATTAATAGTAGTATGATTATTTGATTGCGTTAAATTGCAGAACGCTTTATAATCGCTAGCGCTTTTTAAGCAACTATTTGATAGCCAATTACTGGGTCGCCTGTAATTGGTTTTTATTTGAAATTACTAAGAGAAATTAAAATGTTTACATTAAAAGCAGAAGTTAGAAAAGAGCATGGTAAGGGTGCGAGCCGCCGCCTGCGTCACGCTGGTCAATTCCCAGCTATTATCTATGGTGGAAGTGAAGCAGCAGTTTCTGTTGTGCTTGATCACAACCATATTTTTAATATGCAAGAAAAACCAGAATTTTATTCTGAAGTATTAACTATTGAAGTTGACGGTAAAGCTGTTAAAGCAAAAGTACAAGCAGTACAACGTCATCCATTCAAACCAAAATTAGTGCATATGGATTTTGTGCGCGTATAAATTATCCATCAATTGGGTAACACCCAATTACTAATCCACGCAAAAGGTCGCCTTCATGGTGACCTTTTGTTTTCGTATCAAATAAGGCAAATACCTATTATTATGATTAGCTCTATTAACTGAGTGTACATAGGTAGGACAACGTAATAAAATAGATAATATGCTTTTTTTAGGAGAAAATTATGTCTGATATCCCAGTTTGCGATTTAGTTATTTTTGGTGCTAAAGGGGATTTAACGAGACGTAAATTATTACCGTCTTTATATCAATTGGAAAAATATGGTAAGTTGCCAAAACAGACTAAAATTTTAGGCGTAGGTCGTGCTGATTGGGATCATGCTGCTTATTGCGAAGTAGCCAAAGAAGCATTGGCTACTTTTATGCCAGAACCTATCGACGACGCGATTTGGCAACGATTTAGTCAACGACTTAATTTTCATAAATTAGATGTCAATAATCTTGCTGGTTTTAGCGCATTAAAGGATGAACTTGACCAAACCAGACCAACTATTTTTTATTTTGCCATGCATCCTGGTGCGTTTGGTACTATCTGCCAAGGTTTAGCTGAAGCGGGATTAAATCAAATCCAAAACCGAATTGTTATGGAAAAACCACTCGGTACCGATTTACAATCATCGCGTGAAATTAACGATTCTGTTGCGAAATATTTTAATGAGTCACAAGTCTATCGTATTGACCATTATTTAGGTAAAGAATCCGTTTTAAATTTATTAGCATTACGTTTTGCAAATCCTGTATTTGCCTCATTTTGGGACCGAAATTCAATCGATCATGTTGAAATTACTGTTGCTGAGCAAGTCGGTATTGAAGGGCGTTGGGGATATTTTGATAAAGCTGGTCAAATGCGTGATATGGTACAAAACCATTTATTACAGATTTTAACTATGATTGCAATGTCTCCACCATCTAATCTTGGTGATGATAGCTTGCGTAATGAAAAAATCGCTGTACTTAATGCACTTAGACCAATTAATAAAACCAATATTCGTGATAAAGTTGTTAGAGGTCAATATACCTCAGGATTTGTTAACGGTATTAATGTACCGGGGTATTTAGAAGAAGATGGTGCAACCCCAGACAGCCATACTGAAACCTTTGTGGCTATTCGTGTCGATATTGATAATTGGCAGTGGGCGGGAGTCCCTTTTTATTTGCGTACTGGTAAGCGTTTACCAAGCAAATGCTCAGAAGTGGTTGTTTATTTTAAACCATTACCACTGAATTTGTTTAGTGAATCTTATCCTGAGCTGCCACAAAATAAGTTAACCATTCGATTACAGCCTGATGAAGGTATGGATATTGAAATTCTTAATAAAGTGCCAGGGTTAGATAGTACCCATACTTTACAAACAACTAAGCTTGATTTAAGTTTTAGTGAAACTTTCCATCAACATCGTGCTGATGCTTATGAACGCTTGCTACTTGAAGTGATGCGAGGACGACAAGCACTATTTGTTCATCGTGACGAAGTTGAAGCTGCTTGGAAATGGGTTGATTCTATTATCAATGCATGGGATGCTGATAATGACACACCAAAAACTTATCAAGCTGGTACTTGGGGACCGGTTGCATCAGTCGCTTTAATTACTAAAGATGGCTATTCATGGCATGAATTTGAATAAAAGGAATATCCAATATGGTTACACTAAATAAATATGCAACAAGTGAGTTATTAGTTGAAGACCTGACTTCACACATCGTGAATGAACTTACCAAAGCGATTCAAATTAGAGGACAAGCTTCGATAGCTGTATCGGGGGGTAAAACGCCTATTCCTTTATTTATTGCTCTTAGTGAGCAAAATTTAGATTGGAGCCGTGTATTTATTACTCTGGTTGATGATAGATGGGTTGATGATACTGATGATGCCAGTAATGAAAAATTGGTCATGACTTACTTATTACAAAATAAAGCAAAGTTGGCTAATTTTATCGGTTTAAAAAATAGCTGTAATAATCCATTTGATGGCGCGTCAATTACTGAAAAACAGTTAGACAAAGTACCAATGCCATTTGATGTATTAATTCTAGGTATGGGGGAAGATGGTCATACTGCGTCATTATTCCCTGGCGCTGCGAATTTAGCTGCCGGTTTAGATATGAAATCAGGCCGTAAAGTTATCGGTATGACACCATTAACAGCACCTTTAGATCGAATTACTTTAACGCTGCCTACTATTTTAAATAGTCACAATATCTATCTACATTTAGTGGGTGATAGTAAAATGTCAGTATTAGAACAAGCCGAACAAGGTAAAGATATTAACCAAATGCCAGTTAGAGCAATTTTACAGCAAGATAAAGTTAATGTGACCATATTTTGGACTGCTGCGTAAGCCTATTGATTGTGCCGACTTATGTCGGCCACAATCTTTCTTTAAAGCCTCAATCATTACTCATCCATTATGAGTAATATTTAACTTCATTACTTTATTCACATCATCTCTTAATCATATTTTTTCTATTGTTAGTATGAACGTTTAAAAAATAAATCATTTAACCAATTGATTTAAATAAATATTTTAAATATTCAAAGCTGAAGTTATTTTTAGTAAAAATAGCGTGCACTTATTTTTATGAATATTCGCGAAATTAATTGATTAAATACCTATTATTTTTGTAACTTTTGTGGTAAAAAGTGGGTTTAAGTGGTAAAAAAGTAAGAATTATTTAACCATCTGATTTTAATCAATAAAAAAATAATAAAAATTTAAAGAAAACGGTGCTTTCATGTTCAGTGGTGCAACTTCAGTCAATTTAGATAGTAAAGGGCGGATGGCTATTCCTACTCGCTATCGTGATGCTTTGTCTGAAGGCATGGTTTGCACAATTGGTTTATATCATTCTTGCTTGTCACTTTACTCAATTTCTGAATGGAAAAGTATTGAAAAGCAACTATCAACACTTTCTACTATTGTTGAGTCAGAGCGTCGAATAAAACGATTATTACTAGGCTATGCAATTGAGTGCCCTATGGATAATTCAGGTCGGATTCTATTACCGCCTACATTACGCACATACGCAAAATTAGAAAAACATGTCATGTTTGTAGGTCAATCTAATAAATTTGAAATTTGGGATGAAGTCATCTGGTATCAACAAATTAGTGAAGATATTGCTGAGCTGTCGGCTGATATTACAAACTTATCCGATAATTTAAAAAATTTAACGATTTAACTAAATAATAGAGTACAAGACTAATGAGCTATCTACATACAACTGTTTTACTAAATGAAGCTATTGCAGCATTAAATATAAAAAAAAACGGTATTTATGTTGATGGAACTTTTGGTCGAGGCGGTCATTCTCGTTTAATTTTAAATCATCTAGGTAATGAAGGAAGATTAATTGCCATTGATCGCGATGCCAAAGCTCAACAGGCAGCGAGTGAAATTATTGATCCGCGATTTACCTTTATTCGTGGTGAGTTTTCTAATGTATATCAATATATTGATAATTTAGGCTTACTTGGTAAAGTTGATGGTTTTTTATTGGACCTTGGGGTTTCTTCTCCGCAACTTGATGATCCGCAAAGAGGATTTTCGTTTATGCGTGATGGCCCGCTCGATATGCGGATGAATAATCATCAGGGCATGACAGCAAGTGAGTGGCTATTAAATAGTGATGAAGCCGATATAGCATGGGTATTAAAAACATTTGGTGAAGAAAAATTTGCTAAACGTATTGCGCGAGCTATTGTCGAAAAAAACAAAATTATGCCGATTACTCGCACATTAGAGTTAGCTAATTTAATTGAACAAGCAACACCTAAAAAAGATAAACATAAACATCCAGCAACACGGAGTTTTCAAGCAATTCGTATATATATTAATAGCGAACTTGAAGAAGTTGAACAAGCATTGAACGCCAGTTTGTCGATACTTGCCAACCAAGGACGGCTTGCCGTAATTAGTTTTCATTCTTTAGAAGATCGAATAGTTAAGCAATTTATTAGCAAACAGAGTAAAGGACCTGAGTTGCCAGCAGGATTACCACTTACTGAACAACAAATTAAACAATATGGTGGTGCCGAGTTAAAATCACTTGGCAAGGTAAAACCAAGTATGGATGAGATTAATCACAACCCGCGTTCAAGAAGCGCAATATTAAGGGTAGCTGAAAGGAAAAATGAACAGTAATCAAGCAAATGATAGCGAAAATTTTTATGCTGAAATCGACAATCAAAAGCGACCAAGTAAAAGTTTATTTGGCTTAATTGTTGGTGATTTGCTCGGTCATCAAAAAATTTCATTATTATTACTTATACTTATCATTATTACAGCTGGAGCCGTATTAATCACAACGCAACAAGTTCGTAAGCAACTATTTGAACGTGAGCAACTTTTACTAGAACAAGATGTTTTAGAGAGCGAATGGCGTAATTTAGTTATTGAAGAAAATGTACTTGCCGATCCGAAACGTGTTGAAGATAAAGCTAAAAATCAATTGGGTATGTCATATGTGACGCCTCAAAATGAAACCGTTATTGTGATAAAGAGTAAATAATGAAACCTGTAGTGAAAAATAATAAAGATAAAACTAAAAAGGTTGTAAAAACAAACAAAGCAAATAAACCGAACAAAAAACAGTTTTTTACACCTAACCGTTTTTATATCGTCTATGGCTTTATTATATTTGCTATTGTGTGTTTAATTATTCGAATGGCAATATTGCAGATAATAGAACCAGATAAGCTTATTGCTGAAGGTAATAAACGATCCATTCGCCATCAAGAAATGGATGCACCGCGTGCCATGATTACTGATCGTAATGGTCGAGCGCTTGCCGTGAGTGTGCCAATGTTTGATGTGTGGGCGGATCCTAAAATTGTTGTACAAAAAGGTGGTGTCAAGGCTGATGATATTAGGTGGCAAGGTTTAGCCAAAACACTCAATATATCAATGTCAACCTTACAGCAAAAATTGAGTAATCCATCTATGCGTTTTGTGTATTTAACTAAGCAAATTACACCAACAATAGCGGATTATTTAAAACAGTTAAAACTACCGGGTATTTCGTTTGCTAAAACATCCAAACGTTATTATCCAGCTGCTGAAAATATTGCGCAGTTAATTGGTTTAACCGATATCGACGATAACGGCACCGAACGGGGTTCTGAAGGGATAGAAAAAAGCTTCAATAAATGGTTAATTGGTGAATCAGGACAACGAGTCGTAAGACGTGACCGAGTTGGTCGGGTTATTGAAGAGTTAGAACGAACTGATAGTGAAGCCGCATCCGATTTAACGTTAAGTATTGATGAACGCTTGCAATCTTTAGTGTACAGCGAATTAAGTCAAGCGGTTGAATTTAATAAAGCCGATAGTGGAACAGCTGTTTTAATTGATGTGCATACAGGTGAAATTTTAGCGATGGCAACGAGCCCGTCTTATAATCCTAATAATCGTTCCTCTATTGATTATAATTTATTACGTAATAGAGCTGTCACTGATGCGTTTGAACCTGGTTCAACAGTTAAACCATTAGTTGTTATGGCAGCTTTAGAGAAAAAAATTGCAGATGTAAATACCATCATTGATACCCGACCATTTTTTGTGAATCGGTATGAAATTAAAGACGTGTCGTATCAAAAATCATTAAATCTAGCGGGCATTTTAGAAAAATCAAGTAATGTTGGGGTCAGTAAATTAGCATTACAAATGCAGCCTGGCGAGTTAGTTGAATTTTATAGTCGTTTTGGTTTAGGTCAGCCAACGGGATTAGGATTAGGTGGTGAAGTGAGTGGATCTATTGCTGCTGATCGTACCAGAAAATGGGCAGATATTGAGCGCGCCACCTTTGCATTCGGGTATGGTTTAAGTGTCACACCGTTACAATTAGCAAGAGCTTATGCAACTATTGGTAGTTACGGTATATATCGTCCTGTTTCTATCTTAAAAATTACAGAACCGGTTAAAGGTGAACGCGTAGTACAAGAAAAAATAGCTAAAACAGTCGTGCAATTGATGGAAGCTGTGGCTGTGACAGGTGGGGGAACTAAAGCTTCGGTACCTGGTTATAGTGTTGGCGTTAAAACGGGTACTGCAAAAAAATTATCGGGTGGACGCTATGTCAATCAATATTTAGCTTATACCGCAGGAATTGCACCGGCAACCGGTCCTAAATATTCATTAGTTGTCGTTATTGATAACCCGAAAGCCGGTCAATATTATGGTGGTTCAGTATCCGCACCTGTTTTTAGCCGTATTATGGGGGGGGTTCTTCGAACAATGAATGTGAAGCCAGATCGTCAAGTTGATGGGCAAATGATTATTTATTAACAGGTGGTAAATGATGTCTACAAGCACATTTAAAACATTATTTGAATTATTAGGTGGAACTGGCAAATTAGAATTAGCCGATTTTCCGCTTAATCATTTACGTATCGATAGTCGTCAAGTGGAAAAAAACGATGTGTTTGTTGCGATCAAAGGGCATGCCGTAGATGGTCGTAATTTTATTGAACAAGCCATTTTGGCAGGTGCCGTTGCGATACTTATTGAAACTAATCGAAAATCGAATAATTTAAAAATTGATTATCTTAAGCAAGATGATAAGTCTGTAATACCACAAATCAGTATTTTTCAATTGTCACATCGTTTGTCGATGATTGCTAATGATTTTTATCATTCACCTTCCAAAAAATTGTCAGTGATTGGAGTAACAGGCACTAATGGTAAAACCACAGTGACACAACTTATTGCTCAATGTACTACGTTATTAAATGAAAAAACCGCTATTTTAGGTACTATTGGTAATGGCATTTATAATCATCAGCTCGAGCCATCAACCAATACCACTGCATCAGCTATCGATGTACAAACTTTATTAGCCGATTTTGTGAAAAAGCATGTCAAAGTTGTAGCAATGGAAATTTCTTCACATGGTTTAGCCATGGACCGCGTTAAAAGTTTAAATTGTGCCGCAACCGTATTTACCAATCTCAGTCGAGATCATCTTGATTATCATAAAACTATGAGTAAATACGCGAAAGCAAAATGGTCATTATTCACTCCAGAAGAAAAGCAAAAGCAAGTACTAAATTCGGGCAAGTCAATTGTTAATTATGATGATAAATATGGCAAGCGATGGATTGAAAAACTGACACAGGTGACAGCGGTATCTTGCCAGCCTAAATCGTTACGTCGTTTAAAAGCATTAAATATACCTTATGTTGGCGTATCGATGATTGAATACCACGATAAAGGTGCCAAAATTCATATGGAATCAAGTTGGGGAAATGCCATTATCAATAGCCGATTATTAGGTGAATTCAATGTTTCTAACCTACTTTTGTCTATTGCAACTTTATTAACACTAGATTACCCATTTTTTGCTGTTGTGAATATGGCCTCTTTTCTTAAACCAATTTGTGGACGAATGGAAGTTCTACACGAAAAAAATAGTCCTACAGTTATTGTCGATTATGCGCATACGCCAGATGCATTACAAAAAGCGTTACAAGCTAGCCGAATTCACTGCAAAGGAACGTTATGGGTGATTTTTGGTTGTGGTGGTGATAGAGATAGTGGAAAGCGCCCATTAATGGCTGAAGTGGCTGAACAATTTGCTGATCAAATTGTACTAACTAATGATAATCCACGCACTGAAGATGAAATGAACATTATTCATGATATTCAACAAGGGTTACATGATGGTACCCATGTAAAAGTCATCCCTGATAGAAAACAAGCGATTACTTATACACTAAAACAAGCTAAATCTAATGATGTAATATTAATTGCAGGCAAAGGGCACGAGGATTACCAGATTGTAGGTAAAACCAAATATCACTATTCCGATCAAGAAACAGTGAAACAGCTTTTAGGAGTAGCGAATCAATCATGATTCCATTACAAATTAAACAAATCAAAAAAGTCATAAATGGTCAATCTTATCATATCTTAAACGAAGATATGATGATTGATGCTATTTGTACAGACTCCAGAAACATTATCAAAAATGCAGTATTTATTGCCTTAGTGGGTGATCATTTTGATGGGCATGTTTTTGTTGAACAAGCAATAGAACAAGGCGCTAGTGTGGTTATTGTTGATCATAAAATTGACAATAATGCTATTGCTCAAATTGTCGTTAAGGATACAAAAATTGCACTTGGGCTTATTGCGGCGGCGGTTCGTCAGTTAAGTCATGCTAAAATTGTTGCGCTCACTGGTTCTTCGGGTAAAACCTCGGTTAAAGAAATGACTGCCGCAATTTTACAACATTGTGGTCAGACACTTTATACTCAGGGCAATTTTAATAATGATATTGGTGTACCATTAACGTTATTCCGTCTAACTGAGCAAGATCAATATGCAGTAATAGAATTAGGCGCGAATCACATTGGTGAAATTGCGTATACAACTAATATTGTTAAACCCCAAAGTGCTTTAATTAATAATATTGCGCAGGCGCACCTTGAAGGCTTTGGTTCGCTTGATGGAGTGGCAACCGCCAAAGGTGAAATTTTTGCAGGATTAGCGAATCATGGTATTGCTATCATCAATTTAGATAGCTGTAGTGATAAGTGGTTTAATTCGTTAGGTAATAAAACGGTATGGACTTTTTCATTATCTAATCCATCGGCTAATTTTTATGCCAGTAATATTCAAATCGCTCAGACCACTTCATTTATCTTACATACACCTAATGGTCAATGTGCACTAGAACTTCCCTTGATTGGTGAACATAATGTTTCTAATGCGGTTGCGGCGTCAGCTTTAGCGATTTCTGTAGGCGCAACGTTTAATCAAATAAAGCAAGGTTTAGCTACCTTAAAACCGGTAAAAGGTCGATTGTTTCCAATACAATTAAATCAAACCCAGTTAATTTTGGATGATGCTTATAATGCTAATGTTGGTTCAATGTCGGCAGCTATTAAGGTTTTAGCAAAGCAACCTGGTTATCGAATTTTAGTTGTTGGTGATATGGCTGAATTAGGCGAAGATGCCGAAAAATATCATCAACAAATTGGTGAACTTGCTCATCACGAAAAACTTGATTGTGTCATTAGTGTCGGTAATTTAAGTCAATTTATTAGCCAGTATAGTGGTGTCGGCCACCATTTTAATCATAAACAAGATGCAGTGAATTATCTGTTAATGTTACTACGGCAGCATCCAATTTTAACCATACTAGTTAAAGGATCACGTAGCGCTAAAATGGAAGAGCTCATCGAAAAAATTCAAATCGAACAATGTTGATTCAGGATTAAAATTATGTTGTTTTTAATATCAGAACATTTAGTTAAATATTTTACTTTTTTTAATGTTATCTCTTATTTAACGGTCAGGGCCATCTTAGCGCTGTTAACTTCATTAGCTATTTCATTAATTATGGGGCAAAAGGTCATTGATTGGCTTCAAAAATTGCAGATTGGTCAAGTCATTCGTAATGATGGGCCCGAATCGCATTTAAGCAAAAAAGGGACGCCAACAATGGGAGGAACCCTCATTTTGGCATCAATCTCGATTTCAGTTTTTTTATGGGCAGATCTGCGTAATCCTTATGTCTGGGTAACCTTATTTGTTTTAATTGGTTACGGTATTGTTGGTTTTGCAGACGATTATTTAAAAGTTATTCGTAAAAATACAGCGGGCCTTATTGCTAGATGGAAATACTTTTGGCAATCAGTTATTGCCTTAATTGTTGCGTTCGGCCTTTATGCTTATGGTAAAGATACGGCGGTAACCGTATTAGTTGTTCCTTTTTTCAAAGATGTGATGCCACAATTAGGATTATTCTTTATTTTGCTAACCTATGTGGTCATCGTTGGTGCCGGTAATGCGGTTAATTTGACGGATGGACTTGATGGACTTGCCATCATGCCAACAGTATTTGTTGCAGCAGGTTTTGCTTTAGTATCTTGGGCTACCGGTAATGTTAATTTTGCTGCTTATTTACATATTCCCTATATTAAATTCAGTGGAGAACTCATGATTGTTTGCACTGCAATCGTCGGTGCTGGACTTGGCTTTTTATGGTTCAACACGTATCCGGCTATGGTATTTATGGGCGATGTAGGGTCTTTAGCGTTAGGTGGTGTGTTTGGCATCATTTCAGTATTATTACGCCAAGAATTTTTATTACTGATAATGGGCGGTATATTTGTTATTGAAACGTTATCGGTAATTTTACAGGTTGGTTCTTATAAATTACGAGGTAAAAGAATTTTCAGAATGGCGCCAATACATCATCATTATGAACTTAAAGGTTGGCCGGAACCTCGGGTGATTGTTCGTTTTTGGATTATTTCATTAATGTTAGTATTAATTGGGTTATTAACGTTGAAATTACGTTAATTAATAAGATCAGGATTAAATCATGATTAGCTATCAGGGCAAAAACGTTGTTATTATTGGCTTAGGCATCACAGGGCTTTCTTGTGTGGACTATTTTCTTGCTCAAAATGTGATTCCAAAAGTGATTGATACACGTTTAAAGCCACAAGGATTAGAACTATTAGACAGCCGTATTGAATACCATTTAGGTGATCTAAAGCTTGATTGGTTGTTAGATGCTGATTTAATTATCGCAAGTCCCGGTATAGCTTTATCTACGCCACAATTACAACAAGCGGCAAACCAAGGTATTGAAATTATAGGCGATATAGAACTTTTCTGCCGCGAGGTTAACAAGCAAGCCAATAAGCAAGTAGTTGCCATTACCGGCGCCAATGGTAAAACAACCGTCACAACATTGGTTGGTGATATTGTTAAATCATCAGGTATTAAGGTTGGTGTTGGTGGTAATATCGGTGAGCCGGCATTATCACTTTTAAAACAAAATGTTGATGTGTATGTGCTTGAACTTTCAAGCTTCCAATTAGAAACAACTTTTAGTTTACAAGCAACCGTAGCGACGATTTTAAATATATCCGAAGATCACATGGATCGCTATCCGCTAGGTTTAATGCAATATGCTCAAGCTAAACAACGCATCTATCATAATGCAAAGTATTGCGTATTTAATCACGATGATAAATTAACAATACCTGCGTCTAATGAGCAAAATTGTGTCTCATTTGGGGTAAATAAAGGCGATTACCATTTAGATGATAAGTGTGAATATTTAATTGCACAAAATGAAGTGGTTTTATCGACTAAAGAGATGAAACTAATTGGGCGTCATAATTATTTAAATGCGTTGGCTGCGCTGGCTATTAGTGATCGATTAGGTATTTCCAGAACGTCAAGTTTAGCAACCATAGCTACCTTTCAAGGTTTAGCTCACCGATTTGAATTGGTATATCAACAAAATGGTGTGAAATGGATTAATGATTCAAAAGCGACCAATGTTGGAAGCACCGAGGCAGCGTTAAATAGTGTAGTGTGCCAAGGTAAGTTATATTTACTATTAGGTGGTGATGGAAAATCTGCCGATTTTACCCCTCTGATTCCTTACTTACAAAATAACCAGATTGAGGTTTTTTGTTTTGGGCGAGACCGTCAATTACTTGCAAAATTAGCACCGAGTAAAACTACTGTGACTGAAACCATGGCAGATGCAATGCAACTAATCGCGAATAAAGTTAAGGTGGATGATGTGGTATTGCTTTCCCCTGCGTGCGCCAGTTTAGATCAATTTAAAAATTATATTGAGCGAGGTAATCAATTTGCTCAACTGGCAAAGCAATATGCTCAAAGGAGTGAAAAATGACGTTTTTTTGGATAAAAAAACAGGTAAATCCAAATATACCGTTTGATAATTCATTACTCTGGACAGTGTTTGGTTTAATGATTTTTGGTTTAATCATGGTGACATCGGCATCGATGTCATTTAGTGAAACTAATCCTTTTTTCTATACCCAGCGCGAATTAATTCAGTTGGCTATGTCCCTGTTTTTAATGTTTGTAACATTGTATATTCCTATGCAGCGCTGGCAACAATTTAGTACCGCTCTTTTAATTGTTGCCATTATTATGTTAGTGATTGTATTAGGCATAGGCTCTTCAATCAATGGTGCATCACGTTGGATCCCATTAGGTGTTTTTAACTTCCAACCGGCTGAGTTAGCCAAATTATCTTTATTTATTTTTCTAGCAGCCTATCTATCACGCAAATCGGATGAAGTGCAAAATCGTTTTTGGGGATTTTTTAAACCTATGGTGGTGATGGCTGTTTTATCAATTCTACTCTTAAAACAACCCGATTTAGGTACCGTTATTGTGCTGTTTATGGTAACCATTGGTATTTTATTTATTGCCGGTGCTCAGTTGTGGCAATTTATTGCTATTTTGTTGACGGGTGTTGGTGCTGTGATATGTTTGATTTTATATGAAGCTTATCGTTTAACCCGTTTATTAACCTTTCTCGATCCTTGGCAAGACGCAACAGGATCGGGCTATCAGTTAGTTGCTTCATTGATGGCCATTGGTAGTGGTGGTATTACTGGTCAAGGAATGGGCAATTCAATTCTTAAATTGGGCTATTTACCCGAATGTCATACAGATTTTATTTTTTCTATTATTTCTGAGGAGTATGGTTATCTTGGGGTTGTTGCTTTATTGATGTTGTTATTTTTTCTAACATTTAAAGCATTAGCTATTGGATATAGAGCACTTAATGATGGTTCGCAGTTTTCAGGTTATTTAGCTTGTGAAATTGGTATTTGGTTTGGTTTTCAAACTTTCGTTAACATAGGCGTAACATCAGGCATGTTACCAACTAAAGGGTTAACATTACCATTTATTAGCTACGGTGGTTCAAGTCTTATTGTAATGAGCATTGCTGTTGCTATATTACTGCGAATAGACTATGAGTTTAGACAAAAACAAGCACAAGCAAGAATAAGGTCAATAAAATAATGAAAAAATTATTAGTGATGGCTGGTGGCACAGGCGGTCATGTATTTCCAGGTATTGCCGTTGCGCATTATTTGATGAAACAAGGGTGGCAAGTTAGGTGGCTTGGTACAGCAGATAGAATGGAAGCGCATTTAGTTCCTGAAAATGGAATTGATATTGATTTTATCCAAATATCAGGTTTACGCGGAAAAGGAATAAGCGCTTTATTAAAAGCACCTTATAAAATTGTTAAAGCGGTTTTGCAAGCAAGAAAAATTTTGAAAGCTTATCGTCCTGATGTAGTGCTTGGTATGGGGGGATATGTATCAGGTCCAGGTGGAATTGCAGCTAAAACTTTAGGTATACCTATTGTATTACATGAACAAAATGGTATTGCTGGTTTAACTAACAAATGGTTAGCGAAAATTGCAACTAAAGTGCTTCAAGCTTTTCCTACTGCTTTCCCCCATGCTGAGGTAGTGGGTAATCCGGTTCGCAATGATTTATTGCAACTAGCTGATCCTAGTGAAAGATTGAAAGATAGACAAGGTCCAATTCGAGTATTAGTAATGGGCGGTAGTCAAGGTGCTAAAGTGATTAATGATATTGTGCCTAAAGTGATAACCAAATTGTCCGATAAATATGTAGTTTGGCATCAAACAGGAAAAGGAATGCTAGAATCAGTCTCTCAGTCTTATCAAGATTGTGATATGACAAACAATAAAATTACTGAATTTATTTCTGATGTTGCCGAGGCTTATAATTGGGCGGATATTGTCATTTGCCGAAGTGGAGCACTAACAGTAAGTGAAATTGAAGTGGTCGGTATAGGGGCGATTTTCGTGCCATTTATGCATAAAGATCGCCAGCAATATTGGAATGCAAAATCTTTAGCCGATATTGGTGCTGCAACTATTATTGAGCAACCCGATTTTAATGTTGCATCGCTTTCTCATTTACTTGAAAATTTAAATCGATCGGAGTTAATAGATATGGCCGTTAAGGCTAAAAGTTTAGCCATTGTGAATTCGACAGAAAGAGTGGCTCAAACCTTGTGTTCAGTAGTAAAATGATTAATTTTTTATATAATGTGATGTAATCATCTTACTTAAGATGTTTAAGATTAATAATATCGTTATGACATATCAATTATTGAGTTCATTAATAATAAGCATAATAGAATACTCAATAAAGTTAAGGCATAACACGTAAATAAAAACAGTATAATTAGGAGTTCGATTGTGAATACGAAGGAATTAGCTGAATTAAGAGCAATTATTCCCGAAATGAAACGTGTCAAACATATCCATTTTGTTGGGATAGGTGGCGCTGGCATGGGAGGAATTGCCGAAGTTTTGGCTAATGAAGGTTATCAAATTAGTGGCTCGGACATTGCTGAAAACGCGGTAACACAACATTTAGAGACATTAGGTGCAAAAATTGTTATTGGGCATGCGGCCGAAAATATACTCGGTTCAAGTGTTGTTGTGATATCTTCAGCTATTTCGCAAGATAACATAGAAGTTGTTGCGGCACGTGAAGCGCGTATTCCAGTTATTCAACGGGCAGAAATGTTAGCCGAACTAATGCGTTTTCGCTATGGTATTGCCATTGCCGGTACACACGGTAAAACCACAACAACAGCCATGGTTACAGCTATCTATGCTGAAGCAAAACTTGACCCGACTTTTGTTAATGGGGGATTGGTTAAAGCAGCTGGCACACATGCGCAATTAGGTAGCAGCCGTTATTTTATTGCCGAAGCAGATGAAAGTGATGCTTCATTTCTTCATTTGCAACCAATGGTATCGATTGTCACCAATATTGAACCTGATCACATGGATACTTATCAAGGTAATGTCGAAAATCTTAAACAGACATTTATCTCGTTTTTACGTAATCTTCCTTTTTATGGTTTAGCAATAATGTGTTATGACGATCCATTTAATCGTGATTTATTACCTATTGTCGGGCGTAAAATTATCACTTATGGATTTAGTGAAGAAGCGGATGTGGTCATTAAAAATTATCGTCAGGAACAAGGTATCAGCTATTACACGGTGTGCCGACCAAATCATGAAGATTTACAGATAGAATTAAATGCACCAGGAAAACACAATGCGTTAAATTCAGCTGCTGCAATTATTGCTGCCACTGAAGATGGTATTGACGATGAGTCAATTATTCATGCCTTAGCTAAATTTGCGGGCACCAGTAGACGGTTTGATTTATTGGGGGTCTTCCCGCATGTCAATGGCAGCGATATTATGATGGTGGATGATTATGGTCATCATCCAAGTGAAGTTAATGCAACAATACAGGCAGCAAGAAATGGTTGGCCCGATCGTCGATTAGTCATGTTGTTTCAACCCCATCGATATACTCGAACTCGGGATTTATTTGATGATTTTGCGCAAGTTCTTTCTCAAGTCGATGCGCTGGTTATGTTGGATGTTTATTCCGCCGGTGAGCAACCCATTGCGGGAGCGGATAGTCGATCTTTATGTCGTTCGATTCGTAATCGCGGTAAAGTTGATCCGATTTATGTTTCCGATTTAGATCTTCTACCTGAGATTATGCAGGAATTATTGCAAGGTGGGGATTTATTATTAACACAAGGTGCTGGTAGTGTAGGTCGTATTGCTCGACAATTAGCCAGTGCTCAATTATATTCAAAAGAGGTATAATAATCATGAACGATAAAGTAGCTGTATTATATGGTGGTACCTCTGCGGAACGTGAAGTGTCGATTAAATCTGGTCGTGCAGTGCTAGCCGGATTATTGGCCAGTGGGATTGATGCCCATCTTATTGATACTAAAGACCATGCTATTACGGATCTAAAGCAACAAGGTTTTAATAAAGCTTTCATCATACTGCATGGACGTGGAGGTGAAGATGGTATTGTTCAGGCCATTTTAACTTATCAAAATATTCCTTATACAGGCAGTGATGTGTTGTCATCTGCACTGACAATGGATAAATTAAAAACCAAATTAATTTGGAAAGCAATGGATTTGCCGGTTGCCAATTATGTTATGGTTAATAAAACCCAACCTGTTGATGTTGAGTCTATTGTTAAACAACTTGGTTTACCGCTATTTGTAAAGCCAATTCATGAAGGATCAAGCGTTGGGATGGCAAGAGTTAATGAAATCTCTGAATTGAAAGATGCTATAGATGTTGCTTTTCAATATGATGATGCGGTGATGGTTGAGTCATTTTTATCTGGACCGGAATTTACAGTAGCAATTGTTGGTGAAGAAGTTTTACCCGCAATTTACATTAAACCCGCTACCAAATTTTATGATTATGATGCAAAGTATCTATCTGACTCAACACAATACTTTTGCCCAAGCGGTTTACCCGAAAATAAAGAACAGGAAATTCGTAAATTGGCCCTTGATGCTTATAAAGCAGTAGGATGTCGAGGGTGGGGAAGGGTAGATATTATGTTTGACGATAATCAAAATCCTTATTTACTTGAAGTCAATACCGCTCCAGGTATGACAGATCATAGTTTAGTGCCAATGGCAGCCAAGCAATACGGTTGGTCATTTAGTGAACTAGTTACACGAATTTTAAAACTGGCAACTATATAATGGCCCTATTTTTATGAAACAAGTTAGGCAAGCAGCACATCGACGAGAAGAAAGAAAAAAAAGGCGCCTGCTTATTTTTCGTAATACAGAACAATTCATGGGATTTTTGTTCTTTATTATGATTATTTTAATTAGCACTTGGATTGTGCAAAGTATTAAAGAGTGGATGGATGATCCAGAACAAATGGTATTGTCTCAGTTAACATTGAGCGGAGAACATACTTATACAACGGAAAATGACCTTCGGGAAGCGATTTTAGGTTTAGGTTTACCAAATACTTATATTGGACAAGATGTTGATGATATTCAGCAAGAAGTCATGCGCTTTCCATGGGTTAAGCATGCCAGTGTACGAAAACAGTGGCCGGATCGATTGATTGTTCATGTCGAAGAGTATAAACCGGCATTTTATTGGAATGATTTATTTTTACTTGATGAAAATGGCGTTGTATTTAGTGTACCTTTGGATCGTATTAACGATTTAAAATTACCAAGGCTATATGGACCTGAAGGTAAAGCAAAATCAGTACTCGAAACATATTATAAATTAGATAATTTATCTAAAAAACTGGCTAATAATCAGTTGGCATTAAAGATTGACGCGGCAATATCCGATGAGCGAAATGCTTGGCAACTGATGGTAAAACAATGTATTGCTGGTATATGTGTTGAAGATCAGGAAATAAAATTGGTGTTAGGAAGTGAAAACATCGAAGAGCGTTATCAACTATTTATGAAATTATTTCCTGAAATACAATCAAGAATACCAACAAATGAAAGAATAACGGTCGCTGATTTACGTTATGAAAATGGTATTTCAGTACAAAGAGAAAAAATAGCGCAGTAAGGAATAAATAAAGGCTGAAGTATGAAAGCAACAGAAAAAAAATTGGTTGTAGGACTAGAAGTTGGTACATCAAAAGTACTTGCTCTTGTTGGTGAGGTTCTTCCCGATGGTATTATTAATATCATTGGTGTAGGGCACTGCCCATCAAAAGGCGTTGATAAAGGTGGTGTTAACGATCTAGAATCTGTGGTGAAATCAATCCAACGTGCTGTTGATCAAGCTGAGCTAATGGCAGATTGCCAAATATCTTCGGTTTATTTAAGTCTTTCTGGCAAACATATTCGTTGTCAAAATGAAATTGGTATGGTGCCAATTGCCGATGAGGAAGTGACCGCCGAAGATGTTGAAAATGTGGTGCATACAGCAAAATCAGTCAGAATTTTAGATGAACATCGAATCTTACATGTTATTGCCCAAGAATATTCCATTGATTTACAAGAAGGAATAAAAAATCCGATTGGTTTGTCTGGCGTACGTATGAAAGCTAAAGTGCATTTAGTCACTTGCCATAATGATATGGCCAGAAACATTGTAAAAGCGGTTGAACGTTGTGGTTTAAAAGTTGATCAGCTTATTTTTTCTGGCTTAGCATCGAGTTATGCAGTATTGACTGATGATGAAAAGGAATTAGGCGTCTGTGTTATTGATATGGGCGGCGGTACAATGGATGTGACGGTGTATACAGGTGGTGCTTTACGTCATTCTGTTGTCATTCCTTATGCGGGAAATGTTGTTACTAGCGATATCGCTTATGCCTTTGGTGCCCCGCCAATGGATGCTGAAAATATTAAAATTCGCTATGGTTGTGCTGTCGGTTCATTAATTGGTAAAGATGAAGTCATCGATGTACCGAGTGTCGGCGGTAGACCATCTCGTTCTTTACAAAGACAGACACTTGCTGATGTCATAGAACCTCGTTATTCTGAACTTCTTTCCTTAGTTCAAAAAGAATTACTTTCGCTACAAGACGAACTAAAAAAACAAAATGTCAAATATCAACTCGCAGCCGGTATTGTATTAACTGGTGGTGCAGCTCAAATTAAAGGTATGGTTGAGTGTGCGGAAAAAGTTTTTCAAAATCAAGTACGTATAGGTCAACCTTTAAATATTTCGGGCCTAACTGATTATGTACAAAAACCTTATTGTTCAACGACAGTTGGGTTATTACACTATGGGAAACAGAGTTTATTAAATGATGATGGCAAAGATAGTGACAAATCATCATTAAAAGGGATAGCTAAACGTTTGACCGGTTGGTTTAAAAAAGAATTTTAGCTAATATATTTCAAGAACTTCGTGGACATTGTTGGCGGTTATATGTACAATGTCCTTAGATCGTATATTTGGAGATAAGTTATGTTTGAGCCTATGGTTGCAGATGATGAACCAGCAGCAGTCATTAAAGTTATTGGTGTTGGTGGTGGCGGTGGTAACGCCGTTGAACACATGATTGCTGAACATATTGAAGGTGTAGAATTTTTTGCGGCAAATACAGATGCACAAGCATTAAAAAGAATTAAGGTAGGTCAAACTATCCAAATCGGTACCAATGTAACCAAAGGACTTGGTGCTGGTGCTAATCCTGAAGTGGGTAGAAATTCTGCCGAGGAAGATCGTGAGGTCATTCGTAGTGCTATTGAAGGCGCTGATATGGTATTTATCGCAGCGGGAATGGGTGGTGGAACAGGAACAGGTGCTGCCCCAGTCGTTGCTGAAATCGCTAAAGAGTTAGGTATTTTGACCGTTGCTGTAGTGACAAAACCATTTGGTTTTGAAGGTAAAAAGCGTATGGCTTTTGCTGAGCAAGGTATTGCTGAATTAGCTAAGCATGTTGATTCACTTATTACTATACCAAATGATAAATTACTAAAAGTATTGGGTAGAGGCGTTAAGTTATTAGATGCTTTTGCGGCAGCAAATGGTGTATTAAAAGGTGCGGTACAAGGTATTGCAGAATTAATTACTAAACCTGGTCATATCAACGTGGACTTTGCCGACGTTAGAACAGTGATGTCAGAAATGGGATATGCCATGATGGGATCAGGTCGTGCAAGTGGTGATAATCGAGCTGAAGAAGCTGCTGAAATGGCCATTTCTAGCCCATTATTAGAAGATATTGATTTATCTGGTGCGCGCGGCGTCTTAGTTAATGTTACCGCCGGTTTAGATCTTGGCTTAGAAGAATTCGAAACAGTGGGTAGTACAGTCAGAGCATTTGCTTCTGATAATGCCACTGTTGTTGTCGGGACAACTTTTGATCCTGATATGTCAGATGAAATTCGAGTTACTGTTGTTGCAACAGGCATTGGTATGGATAAGCGTCCAGAAGTTAAAATTGCTAAACCAATTTCACAAAACTCGCTATTTGGTCAAAGCAGTAATTTAGGACATCAAGAAGAGAAATTAGCTAAAGTGGTTAATGAGCAAAGCATTTCTCCTCTTGAAGAAAATAAAATTTTAGATATTCCTGCTTTTATCCGTAAGCAAGCGAATTAGTGTTGAACTTATTTGGTTTTTTATTGTCTAATGTCAATAGAAACAAATAGAATAGTAGGTGTAAAGTGAAACAAAGAACATTAAAAAGGACAATACAAGCAACAGGTGTTGGTTTGCATACCGGCAAAAAAGTTACTTTGACGTTACGCCCTGCGCCTGAAAATACAGGTGTTATTTATCGTCGTACTGATTTGAATCCATATGTTGATTTTCCGGTGGATGCAAAATCAGTGCGTGATACTATGCTTTGTACATGCTTAGTGAATGAAGATAACGTTCGTATCTCAACTGTTGAGCATATTAACTCAGCGCTAGCAGGTCTTGGCATCGATAACATTATTATCGAAGTTGATGCGCCTGAAATCCCAATTATGGATGGTAGTGCAAGTCCGTTTGTTTATTTACTGCTTGATGCAGGTATTACCGAGCAAAATGCACTTAAACGATTTTTACGCGTTAAAGAAACTGTTCGCGTTGAAAATGGTGACAAATGGGCTGAAGTTAGACCATATAATGGGTTTAGATTAGATTTTACTATCGATTTTCATCATCCGGCAATTGATAGTAGTTCACAACGTTATCAGTTGGATTTTTCGTCTGAATCATTTATTCGTCAAATTAGCCGAGCAAGAACATTTGGTTTTATGCGTGATATTGAAGCATTACAATCAAAAGGTTTGTGTTTAGGTGGTAGTTTAGATTGTGCAATTGTGGTTGATGACTATAAAGTCCTTAACGAAGATGGCTTGCGTTTTGAAGATGAATTTGTTCGTCATAAAATGCTCGATACTATCGGTGATTTATATATGTGTGGCCATAATATGATTGGCGAAGTCGTTTGTTATAAATCTGGTCATGCTTTAAATAATCAATTATTACAAGCTTTATTAGCAAAACAAGATGCGTGGGAATATGTCACTTTTACCGAAGAGCAAACTGTTCCACTTGCTTTAGGTACGCAGCAACTTGTTTTAGCTTAAAAATTTAAATACATTTATTTATCTAATAAGCGCTTCCATACAGTAATGGAAGCGTTTTTTATTTTTAAATCAGAAAGAGTTTTCCCTATGAATACTAGTCATTTTTTTGCTCATTTGTCACGATTAAAATTGATTAATCGCTGGCCTTTAATGCGTAATGTGAGAACTGAAAATGTATCTGAACACAGTTTGCAAGTGGCTTTTGTTGCGCATGCTTTAGCTATTATTAAAAATAAACGATTTAATGGTAATGTTAATCCGGAACGAATTGCATTATTAGCTATGTATCATGATGCATCAGAGGTTATCACGGGCGATTTACCCACACCAACCAAATATTACAATCCACAAATAACGGTTGAATATAAAAAAATTGAAAAAATAGCACAAAATAAACTCATTAATATGTTACCCAAAGAGTTACAAGACGATTTTAGATGCCTAATTGATGATGATTTTTATACTGAAGAAGAAAAAAGCATTGTGAAACAAGCTGATGCTTTATGTGCATATCTTAAAACAATTGAAGAGTTAAGTGCGGGTAATAACGAATTTAAACTGGCAAAACAGCGCCTTAAAAAAACTTTATCTGAGCGAAGCAGCCCTGAAATGGATTACTTTTTAGATGTTTTTGTACCGAGTTTTAATCTTTCTTTAGATGAGATCACTGCATAGAGAATTATTGCTATGTCGATTTGATGATGCTCTTTTTTGAAAAAACAGTAGAGCATCATCTTTGTCTGGTTAGTTTCAGTGATTAAAAACTAATTTTTGTAAGAGCCGTAATATAATTTGAATTTCTTTTACTCTCACCAAAGTATTGATAATTAATATTTACATCAACTAAATTATATTTATAGGTGATGCCGCTAGCAAAGTTATATTGATTTTTGCTACGGTTGGATGAGTAGGCACGCATTTTAGATAAATTATCAATGCCATTAATAGTGATATCACTATCAAATTCATCATTACTCAAATTAAATGCATAACCTGTTTTTGCGGTTAACAATAATTGACTATCCTGATTTTGCCAAACTAAATAATTTGCTGTTAAATCGACAGGAATCAATAATGATGAGTTAGATGATTTAGCATATTTAACTAAATCAATACTGTTATAACTGACATCATGTGCGCTATTTTCAGTATGCACATAAGTTAAACCAATCGCAGGTGTTAATGTTAGTTGATCAGTACTTTGCCAGTCATAACCAATCGAACTACCAATATTCCACGTATTACTATGGAATTTTTCTTTGATAGTATTGTGATTGTCGTCTGCTTTTAATCGGTTTTTTCCATAAGAGTAGCCGGCGTAAGTTGATGCAATGATATTTGTTGGTGATTTATAAGTAGAATAAAGCTGAATTTGATAATTATTGATATCTGAATCATTGGATGAAGCTGCTTTATTTTTATAATCACCTGACGAATAACCGATTGCTGAGCCTACTAGTAGGTTATCTAGCAACTCGTTGTCGTATCCCATCATAAATCCGTTAGAAGAGTATTTATAACCAGAAATACCATCATGGTTATCGGTATTTTCATCATGATGGGTAAGGTTTATCCATAAATTATCATTATTACCAGCTAATTTTTTATTTTGAAAATATTGTCCAACTTGTTTGTCTAAGATTGATTTCGTGTAATTGAAGTTGTTAAGTGCAATTTCAGACAAGTGTAAACCCTGATTATTATTATATAATCCAGCTAAGGTGCGATTAAATTGTAAACTCGTGCCACGATTTTCAATAGCTAAATTACCTCGTCCTATTGCGCTTAATATTGCCCAGTTTAAATCGCCAGCTAACGATTTATCAGAAATAACACTGCCTTTATTAGTCGGATTATAGAATGATTCATACGAAACTTTAGCTACATTTTGTGCAAATCGTTTTGCTACATTTTTTGAATTAGTACCGACTTGTTGATAATAACGGGAAATTTGACGATCAGCAGCAGCTTTTGTTTGAGCGGCATTACTAAAGTCAGTGACATTAGTCGCGTTAACAAATTTTAACTCATTGCCTGTTAATTTAAAGTTCAGATCGCCATAAATGTTTTGAATAAGTGCTTTTGTTTCATTATTTTGAATATTAGCAATTTTCAAAGAATTATTTGCTGATAATACGGTGGCATTAGCTTCAGAAGAGGTATATTTAAATGCGTTCTTTAAAAAGTCATCTGTTGCAGAAAATTTTGCTGTTGTATTAACATTAACATTATCACCATTAATTTCATTAATCTGTTTGGTATCAGAAACCCCAAAACTGATAATGCCATCAATATTTAATTGTGATGTTCGGTTAGTTTGATCACTAATGAAAAGAGAGCCTTTAGAGGATTCGATTGTCGCATTTTTACCGATATATACCTGTCCATTTGATGCTAGTTTGACAAAACCATTACCTCGGCTAGCACTTAAAATACCTTGATCAATCACGTTGAAATTACCACCAAGGCTGACATCAACAGTCCCTCCTCGCATAATGATCATTTTACCGGTCTTACCTATGGTCACAGAAGACTTATTGATATCGTTATTGGTCGTTTCTAGTACTGTTTTTGCTCCGATGATTTCAATATCACCACCAGTTAAATTAAAGCTACGAGTGATTAACTTAGCTGGTGCTAGAGCGGTACCGGCTAAATGATTATCGCCACTTCGAATATTGGTATCGCCATCTACTTTTACGGTGGTTTTACCTGTCGTATTTACGCCTGTTCCCATGACATTACCAGCCAAAATCATGAGTCCGCCTCTTTCTTTATCTGCACCTAATTCAACATTAATATCGCCTGTTACATGAACGTTAATGTCTTGATTGATAGGGTTATATGGATAATCTTTATGCAACCCTAAATATTGAGTAAAGAATTTTGTATCAAATTTACCAATCCATGTATCATTATGAATTTGAAAGTTACCATTGATATTCATATTGATATCACCTGCGGCAAGTGAAGCTGTTTCACTATCGGTTTTACCACTAAAACCTAAGTGAAATGAACCATCACTATTAACAGTCAAACCGTCAGAAACGTTAATATTAACCGCATTAGTAGTACTGTTAGTTATGAAATAACGTTCATTAATCTGGTTAAAAGGTAAAATGACATCAGAAGAAGCGACATAGTTATAAGCTTGTGCTTGATTGGCACTAAATACTGTGATGATTAATAAAGAAATTGATTTGAGTTTCATGGTTTATCTAAAAATCCTTTTAAAAATGAGGATAATAAACCATCAATAATAATAATCAATAATTTTTATTTCTTGACTGTTATTATTTTATAATCAATATGTTAATTAAAAATAATCACAAATTAATTCTGATAAGTATAACGTTTTACTGGTCTACCAATGGATAAGTAGGTCAAATGACTTTCAAGCTCTTCACGTTCTTCTAAGTAATCAAGATATTTTTTTAATGATATGCGCGATAATGGTATTAACTCGACAATATCGCTCATCGAAAATTCATGATTATAGTGAATAATAGTTTCACGGACTTTTTTTAATGTTTGACTATCAATTCCTTTGGGTAACTCTTTATGGTTTATCGATGGTTTGGCAAAAATACGATCGTCTAATTGATGTTGATTAAGTATTTTTGATGACGACAATAAACGTACTCGTTCTTGATATGAAATAAGTGCAGTTCTTAAACGTTCAAAGGTAAATGGTTTGACAATATAATCAATTACGCCCAAACGTAATGCTGTTTGGATATCACTGGTATTACATGCCGCTGTCACCATAATAATATCAATTTGTGGATAACTGATACGAATATGTTGTAACAACTCAAGCCCATTAAGTTTAGGCATAAAGACATCGAGTAAAATAAGATCTATATGATTGTCATGAATAAAATGGAGTGCTTGTTCGCCATTACTCACATTGGCAATTAAATGAAATCCTGTCATCCTTTGTAGGTATTTTTTATTTAACTCCGCCACCATTGGATCGTCTTCAACAATCAATACATCAACCATTACTCTTTCTCTCTATAAAGTTCACAAAGTGGTAATGATACTTTAAAACAAGCCCCTTTTTTATTAATTGGATCACACAATTGAATATGCCCACCAAGTTCATCAAGACTAGCTAATACTAAATAAAGTCCTATACCTCGGTTATCTCCTTTGGTTGAATAGCCTTTGTTAAAGATATATTGTATATCTTCTTGTGCAATACCTTCACCATTATCAATGACTTCAATTTCAAAAATTTCATGACTTATCACTAAATTAATAATGATCTGTTTATCATCTAAAAATTGAATAGCATCTAATCCATTATCGATGAGATTGCCAAGAATGGTAATTAAACTGTGGGTCACAGAGATATTCGGGATGAGTTTTAATTCACCTTTAACATTTAAAGATAATGATATACCGAGCTCACGAGCTCGACTAAATTTGCTATTTAAAAATCCCGCAATAATAGGATCTTTTATTGTTTGACTAATTAGCTTAGATTCGGCTTGTTTGTTACCTATTATCTCTTCAAGATAATCGATTAACTCTTGTTTATTATCATTAAAGGCTAACCCATAGATAACATGTAATTTATTATTAAATTCATGAGATTGTGAACGTAATGCATCAGCATAACGATTCACCCCCGTTAGGTTTTCGGCTAATTGTCGTACTTCTGTCATATCCCTAAATGAGGCAATCGCGCCAACAAGTGATTCTTTTACAAATAATGGTGTTCGGTTAGTTAAAATAACAACGCCATTGATGTTTTGTTCACAATCATATTCAGGAATACCTGTCATCATGACATCACACAATCGAGTATTAGGAATAATCTTTGCAATTGGATAGCCGATAATATTATCTTTGCTATCTGGTAAACGTAATATTCTTCTCGCTTCGTCGTTGATTTGGGTTATCAGCCCTTCACGATTAACAACCACAATACCTTCTTTAACTGTTCGTATAATTGCATTTCGTTCTTCAAATAAGTGAGCCATCTCTAATGGTTCGAGTCCATATAATATTTTTTTTATGTTTCGGGAAAGTAAAGACGCTAAGATAATGGCGATGATTAATGATGCGACTAATGATAACCAAATAGGTTGACTGGTTTTGGCTGCTGAATGATTAATTTTTTTTAGCGTTTGTCCAACTAGAACCCCCCCAATTTGCTGGTGTAATTGATTGAAAATAGGTCTAAAAGCACGCACTGAATCGCCTAGGGTTCCTTTAGCAATGGATGAATAGGATTCGCCTTTTAATGCCGGTTGCTCATCGCCGCCAACAATAAGTTGCCCAATTTTGTTTTTATCTGGATGGGAAAGGCGTATGCTTTGCATATTAAAAATAACCACAAAATCGACTTGAGTCATTATCCGTGCTTGTTCAGCAATAGTTTGAATGGAGGCTAAATGTTCTGGTGTTGGGGTTTGCATTTTATGGATGATGTCATCGGATGTTGAGATGATATTAGCAATATTTTCAACCCCTTGACGTGAATGCATTAAATATTCGTCATTAACAACATGTACAATATAAATATTTTGGGCAATAACCGATAGTATAAATACCAAACAAATTAAGCTAATTAATTTAATTTTTAGTGTTAATCGATTAAAAAGATACTTCATATTCATCATTCATGCTAAATCATTAATAGACTGATTATATTAACTTATTAATGGTAAAAACCTACTACCCAATTATTTTGATAGTAGGTTTTGATTGTTAAGTTTAGTTATTGATCCTCTATTACTTATTCACTTTTAGCCGCATTTTTCACACTTTCGGCCACGACTTTGGCGACATTAGGTTCAAAAGCATTGGGTAATATACACTCTACAGATAATTTATCGGGTGTAATAATGTTGGCTAAACCTTTAGCTGCCGCTAACTGCATGGCTAATGTAATATTTTTGGCTCTCGCGTCAAGTGCACCTCTAAAGATGCCTGGAAAAGCCAGTACATTATTAATTTGATTTGGATAATCACTGCGCCCTGTTCCGACAATGTAAGCGCCAGCGGCTTTTGCTTCATCAGGAAAAATTTCGGGTGTCGGATTTGCCATTGCAAAAATAATTGCTTTTTCTGCCATGGTTTTGACCCAATCGGCTTTTAAAACCCCAGGTGCAGATACGCCAATAAAAACATCGGCATTTTTTACTGCATCTTCAAGTGTACCTTTTTGTTTTGATTTATTTGTTCTTTTGGCTATCGCTAAATGATGAGGTGGTAGGCTTTGATCATCTTCAGATAAAATGCCAATTTTATCGACGATTTTTAGATCGGTAACACCTGCCGCTAAAAGCATATCGGCAATAGCTAAACCAGCAGCTCCACCGCCGTTAATAACAACTTTGGCCGATTCAATTGTTTTACCCGCCACTTTTAAAGCATTATATAACGCGGCTAAAACAACAATAGCTGTGCCGTGTTGATCATCATGGAAAACAGGGATATCTAATATTTCTTGCAATCTTTTCTCAATCTCAAAACATCTTGGCGCGCTAATATCTTCAAGATTAATTCCGCCAAAAGATGGGGCTAATGCTGCAATATGCTTAACTAACTCATCAGGATCTTGCGTATTGAGTGATAATGGAATGGCATCAACATTAGCAAATTTTTTGAATAATATCGCTTTGCCTTCCATGACGGGTATTGCTGCTTCAGGCCCTATATTTCCTAGCCCTAATACCGCTGAACCATCAGTTATAACCGCAACCAGATTGCGTTTGCTGGTATACTCATAAACTGATTCAGGATTTTTAGCAATTTCAGTACACACTGCAGCAACTCCAGGGGTATAAGCCACACTCAAATCCGACATAGAGTTAACCGGGACTTTAGCATTTATTTCAAATTTGCCATGCATTTGTTTACTGATAGCTAAGGCTTTTTCTTGCACTGTTGTCATAATTATTCCTTTTTAATTATACTCAATCAATTTTTTATAAGAGGTTAGATAATTGGATATCTAAACTGTTAACCTAATCATGTAACATGATAATTATTAATTATTTTAACTCATCTTTTTTGCGACTACATATGTAAATATCTTAATAGTGCTGTTGTGCATATCACCATTAATGCGCCTCCTAAACGCGTTGCGACTTGCGCAAAAGGCATTAGATTCATTCGATTAGCGGTTGAAAGTATCGCAACATCGCCTGTTCCCCCCATACCACTTTGACAAGATGAAATAATCGAGGCTTCAACAGGGTACATTTTTAGGAAGAAACTACATACAAAACCGGTCATCGAAACAGTTAATACAACCGAAATGATGGTTATAAAATAAGGCACGGTTAATACATTGACTACACTACCTAAATCAATATACAACAACCCTAATCCTGCCATTAATGGGAAGGTAAAATTGCCAGAAATAAACTTATACCATTGCTGGCTACCCCGTTCTACACTTTCAGGTAGCAAACGGAAGTATTTCACTATTGCAGTAGCAATGATCATTAAAACTGGTCCAGGGAAGTGAGTTATCTTTTCTAAAATCATACCGAAAATAAATAAGGTAGCTAAAATCATTATCGCACCGCTCATGGCTCTAGCATCTAATGGTGTTTTATCTTCTTTTAATGCGTCGGCAAGTCCATCAAATTCAATTTTGACTAACTGACCATGACCACTTAACTGTGGTTTTAACTCACCGATTCGACTCATAATAGCGGTGAAAGTAATAGCAAAAAAGTTACCTACAACGGTTGCTGGGATTAATGCACTCACAAAGGAATCATAATTTTGATTAAGGATATTACTATAAGCATTAGATAGCTGTAACACACCTTCACCGATTCCGCCTGCCATCACTGGGGATACTGTGTAGAAAAATGCATGTTCCCATGTATCACCAAAAGCGACAGCAACTGCAACGCCAACAACAGCTGCGATGCACATGCCAAGCAGCATAGGAATCATCATACGAATAAAACCTTGAATTAAAATGACTCGATGCATACCAAGAATACTACCACAAACTAAACTCGCAATATAAAACAGCAGGAAATTAGAATCCTTCATTAACATTTTTGTGGCGGCTAATGTGTTTTCATCAAAAACGCCATAATATACAAGGATTGAAGGCACAATTAAGGAAAGTATAGCTGGTGCACCAAATTTTTTAAAAAAGGGAATATTTTGCCCAATAGTGCCTAAACACCATCCAAGGGGTAAAATCACCGCAAAACCACCAATTAATGTTTTAGGTAACATGTTCAACTGGGCTGCAATGATAACAATAATTGAGCACACAATAAAAATTGGTAAGGGTAACGAACCAATATAAATTTTATTTTCTTGTATTTTCTGCATCATGCCCATAACTGTATCTCTCCTTTCTGTCATTTTATTATTTCTCTAAATAACAGTAGTATAGTTATACAGTTAGAAATCAGAAGAATATGAAACTTATCTAACTCGTTTTGTAATTAATGTAAGTAGTTAATTTGTTTTTATGTTCGTTATTTTACCAAAGCCGTTAGCCATCAAGCAGTTTTGACCGTTTTCACTAAGTAAAAAACCAATAAATAACTTCGCCATTTTATGAGCTGGTTTAAGTAAGGCAATACTGTAATCTATAGCAGGATTAAACTTGGCAGGCAAATTAATCATAGCTAATTTCGGATTTTGTAAAATTGTTTGTGCGTAATTAGCATAACCAATATAGGCGTCAACGGTGTTGTTTAGTAAAAAAAATTCAGCCGGATGCATCGCTTTAGGGATATGACTCTCTAGTGATCCCCCGACTAATTGTTTTGCGCGGTGTTTTAATTGCTCACCCATACCCTCATAGTAGGTACCTATGTTATCAAATAGCTGAAAAGTATAATCTCCAGAGGGATCTTTTTGCGGAGTAGACATCCCAATACGTGTTTCAGGATGTAATAATAATTTGATGATATCGCTTGATGTCCATTTTGATTCATTTCTGACGGTGACACATAAGCGATTATGGGCAAAAACATAATCAGATATAGCCTTTCCGTGATCTATGAGTGTTTTAGGATGCAACGTGTTAGCCGATGCAAATAAATGAATATTATCGTCAGGCGTTTTCTGCAATAGTTTTTCACATAGTAATCCAGCCGGTCCAAATTTTATATGAATTTCGGTTGAAAAGCTTTGTTTGAATAGTTCAGCTAATGCAGGAAATGCAATACGTAAACTTCCCGCTGCATAAATATTAAGTGTTGTCATAATGATTACTCAATGTGTAAAGAGGAATGATGGTTTGGCAGTCAGAAAAAACTATTTTTTTCATTGTGATGTTATATAACTGGGTTAATTGTGTCTCGGTTAATAACGTTTGGGTGAGACCATATTGATAACCTGTTTCATCAAGTAATAATACTTTGTTAGCTAAACTCATTGCATGAGCTGGATCATGCGTTGTAAACACAATAGTTAAATTTTGTTTCTGTACTAATGATGACAGAATGTTTAACACTTTATGTTGATTATGTAAATCTAATGCACTTGTTGGCTCATCGAGTAATAAAATTTTCGATTCACTCATTAATGCACGGGCAATAAGCACTAACTGTTTTTGACCGCCAGAAAGCTGTGAAAATAGGTGATGACTATAATGTGCTAATCCAAATTGGGCTAACTTATCTTCAACTAACTGCAAAAGGTGTCGATCGGGTTTTCCAAATAATCCCCATTTTTTAGCACTTCCCATTACCACAATTTCCCATACTTTATAATCTATATTAGGCATAAAATTTTGTGGGACAAAGCTGCAACAATGAGGATTGTTAATAGTGCCACTTAAAGGCTTAAGCGTTCCCATTAACGTATTAAGCAAAGTACTTTTTCCTCGGCCATTCACGCCAAGAATAGCGATAATATCATTGGTATGAATTGTAATATTTATCGCAGTAGTTAAGGGTTTACTCTGTTGATAACCACAAATTAAGTTATGTGTTGTTATAATCGCTGATGTCATTTTAGGATTTCTGTAAAATTTGATGTCGTAATAACAAAACAAAACAAGGCGCACCAACCAGCGCTGTAATAATACCGAGTGGTATTTCAGCCGTGCTGAGGGTTCGTGCAATATCATCAACAATAATCATAAAAGCACCACCTAACCAGAATGTTATCGGCAGTAGTCGTTGATGATTACTACCGACCAATAATCGCGCGGCATGAGGAATGATTAATCCTACCCAGCCAATACAACCACTTACTGCCACTTGCATAGAAATAATTAAGGTACACAAAATTAAAATTAACCATCGAGAAAAAAGAATTGATATACCTAAATTTTTAGCTTCACTATCCCCTAATGATAAAATATTTATTCGCCAACTTAGCCGGATTAATAAATAGCTAGCAATAACAATTGGAATGGCTAATGTCATTAATTTATCCCAATTAGCGGTGGCAAAACTACCTAATAACCAAAATACAATATTGGGGAGTGTTTCTTCACTATCGGCCAAGTATTGTATTAAACTCACCAGTGCGTTAAAAAAACCACTTAATATTAATCCAACTAATACTAGAACTAGCACATTGTTTTGTTTAATAACGTGAGTTAATAATAAGATTAAAACTAGTATTAATAGCCCAAATGAAAAAGCTGAAACCATCAGTCCAAAGGTTGAAAAATTTAACAAAATGGCTAAAGTCCCACCAAAAGCCGCGCCTGATGTTACGCCAATGACATGAGGATCAACAAGCGGGTTATAAAATAACCCTTGTAATACGGCGCCGCAAATTGCTAATCCTGCACCGGCAAGAAAAGCTAATAAAATTCGTGGCAATCTTACTTGCCAAATGACTTGATTATCAACCACCATTGTTTGATCTATTTGTGATGTTGGCAATGAAAGCAATACATGGATAACTTGGCTAACAGATATTGAATAGTGTCCAATAATTAATGAAACAACTATTAATATTATGGTTAATATAATCAGGCCAACATGTAAATGGCGATAGGAAAAGCCGATCATATTATATTGCTATTCCCCTTGATAGTTGACGCGATAAAATCGCCAATAATAATCATTGGCTTGTTTTTGCATATCGATATCTTTAAACAAATCTGGGTAAAGTTTTTTTGCCATCCAAAGCTCACCGATGGCTAAAGCTTCAGGCATAGGATATCCCCATGCTTTCGCGTATTCGGGCATTAAATAGACTTTATTTTGTTTAACGGCATCAATATTTTTCCATAAATCATCGGATAAAATTGTTTGAACGACTTGTGGATATCGATCTTGCACAAAGATTACTTGTGGATTCCATTGTATGACATTTTCTATCGAAACTTGTTTAAAGCCTTGAATCGTTGCTGCAGCAACATTAATGGCACCTGCATGTTCCATCATTAATCCAGTATATTTGCCCGAACCATAGGTGGTGAGATCTGGGTTAGCCATATAAACGCGTATGCGTTTTTCAGGTGTTATACGTTGTAATCGATCTGTGACAATTTTTCGATGCTCAAAAGAATAGTTGATTAAGTCCTCGGCTTCATTGTTAGCATCAAGCACGTCACCAATTAGGCGTATCGCTTGTTTTAATCCTTCATTGTAAGTTGTCTCTTCATCAACCATAATGGGATTTATTTTATCTGCCTGTGATGTTATATCTTTGCGTAACGAGATAGCAATAACTGGAATGTTGAGTTTTTCAATTTGATCGATAACTGCTTTGGGCATGTAGTTTGTGACAAAGACAACTTGTGGTTTGAGAGCAAGTAAACTTTCGATATTAACCGAAGTTAGATCGCCCGGTGTCGGTAGGTTAGACAAAGTTGGAGCAAATCTGACAAAGTCTTTACCTAATAATTTTTGCCAAGAAGACAAAACACCCACAAGGGTTTGTTGACGGTTTAGTTGTACAATTAGATTTAATGTTTGATGTTGCAAAACGACTACTCTTTCCACTTTATCAGGGATTTGAACAGTGCGGTTAAGTTGATCAGTCACTTGTTTAGCTTCACAAGTAAAAATTAAGCATTGTGATAAAAACAATCCAACTAGTAGTAAAAACTTTTTATAAATTTCCATCGTTCATCCTAATAGACATATAATGTGTTAATTAATAACCAATTAATTTGAAATTATATTCGTTATGTAATTTTAAATATAGCGAAATTTTAGTCTATTAACAATTAATATTTATTGATGTTTGGTGATAATGGGTTTATGAAAATTCTTTAGCTTCAGATGGGAGAAGTATAAAATCAACGTTATACTGATTCTAATTTAAGCAACTGTAACTAAGGTGAATTATGCTATGTGTTAACGGAGTAGACCTTTACTATCTAAAAACGGGTACAGGTGAGCCCTTGATTCTATTGCACGGTAATGGGGGAGATCATCGGGTTTTTTTGCCTCTCATTGCCAAATTAACATCACATTATACTATTTATGCAGTGGATAGTCGTAATCATGGACGCAGTGATAAGACTGATGTTTATGATTATAACGTTATGGCTGATGATATTGAGGCGTTAATTAACAAATTACATCTTAAATCCGTTAATATTATAGGTTTTAGTGATGGCGCCATTATTGCATTATTGTTAGCTTTACGCGGTAAAGAAATGATTAAAAAAATGGCATTATTGGGGGTGAATTTAAAACCATCTGATTTTACGCAACAAAGCTATCAATACGTACTACAGCACTATGAACAAACAAACGATCCATTATTTAAAATGATGCTTGAACAACCTAATATCGAAGTAAGTTCGTTAACGAAAATTACGATCCCAACTTTAATTATTGGTGCAGAAAATGATATTTATAATCCTGCAATGTTTGTTGAAGTTGCTGACAATATACCTAACTCGCAATTGAAAATTATGACAAACCATGATCATGGTAGCTATATCATTAATAATGATATGTTATATCCTGATTTGGTTAAATTTTTTGAAATAGATTAAGATCTCATTAGTTAAAATAGAAGATTGGACGTTTTAAAAAATAGTAAGTCAATGTTTACTTGAATAAAACTAGTCAATATCGAATAATGACTAGTTATTTTTGTTACAAAATATGTTGAAAGGTATAATCTTTAAAACACATCTTACAAGATTAAGAATATTGCTTAATTTTGTATTATCGCAGTAAGCAAGCTTGAATTTTATCAACTTCTTTGTTTAATGCATCAATAACTAAGTTTGGATGCGCGCTTTCAAGTGTTTTTACGTTTTCAAAACCGTCATTGGCCACTGAACCAGTAAATTGCTGGGCTTGTTTAATATTACTAAACAGATAACGGATATCATTTTGATTGCGCGTTGTTGTCAGGGTATAACTAACAAAATACTTAATATAATATTCGTAGTCTGTAACTGCGTTAGCGACAACACTATTTCCTTCAACTAATTTAATTGTATCACCACCACTGACTGTGACGGCCTGTTGTTGAACTGGCATGTTATAGTATGACCACCAACGTGAACCAAAATAGTTATCACTGGTTAATACCACAGGGCTATTATCAAGTTCTTGAGCTATACACAGTGCTAAAGAGGAGTGAAGGGCAGTAATAGGGCGTGAGGTAGTATATTTATTCACTATATCAACACCAGATGAATTTTGACCGATTTCTACACCTTGCGTTTGATAAATTGACATCATCTTTTGAGATGTACACCCTGTTAGCATCGTAAATATTGTCACAATACCAATTAACTTTTTCATACCACACCCTTATTAGAATTAACTGATTAATTCTAGCTGGTTATACATAGATTTGCTAGTGTTTCTATGGTTTGAAAAACGAATAAAATGATAATCTATAAACTAGATGGAGGGCTAATTTTTACTAATTAAGTCTTCAAAGGCAACAGTATGTATTACTAAATTAAGAGAGAAGTTTGACCTTCTCTCATCTGGTTAATTTAATCTTTTTTACCACGTATTTTTCGTGATAATTTTTTAAAGCCATGGGTAAATTTTTTAATTGCCATTGCTAAAACAGGGACTTTGATTTTGATATTGAAGCGTTCTTTTAATTCAATAGCATCATTCGCTTTCGTTAACCAAATAAAACCAGAATTAGTTAAATCAATCGCTTTAATTTTGCCGTCAGGTGTTAAAATAAAATTTCCACCATGTACGTCATTAGAGACTAAATTATAACTGTGTAATTTTTCAATACAGTCTTTTATTTGATCGCCATACTGCTCCATTTCTTCCCATTTTAATGAGCGGCCTTCAATAAAATTGAAAATCATATAATGGCGCTGTGTTTTTTTGTCAAAAGCAACCAAATAAAGCTCATAAGCAATATCACATTTATCTAATGATATTTTTGCCAACTTTCGAATAAGGTTGAAATAAAAATCGCCCGTAATTTTGGCAATAAGCTTACGCTCTAAACGATGTTCGATCCCACCATCAATTTTAAAGATAAATTTGCTTTGATTGTGATTGATCAAATAAGTATATCGCTCTAGTTTATCACTGGGGTCGAGGAGTTCGCGATGCCCTTCTTCTGCCAGAAATTGGTCAAAAAGGTCTAAATAATTAATTTCATCATTATCAACATAAGCGAATTTCATATCGCCACGTTCAACTTCAATAATTTTTGCAAAGTTATTCAAATTTTAACGCCTCAAAATATATAACATGGGGACTATCTAGAACAGTAAGTTAAATAAAGTAAAAGAAGTAGTAATCTTACCTAAGTGCCTATTCTAACAAAATTCACGCAAATAGGCACATGCATATAATGAATTAATAATGATAAACTATAAAAGATAAATAAATTTATCACGTTGAGATAACTATGAATAGTAAATCAATTATGTGGTTTTTATATATTATTAGAACCGCTAAACAATCATTGTATACCGGTATCACAACCGATACGAGCCGACGTTTACATCAACACCAAATAGGTAAGGGCGCAAAGTATTTAAAAGGTCATCAAGCGCTTGCCATTGTGTATCAAGTTTGTGTAGGTGATAGATCAACGGCTTTAAGGCTTGAGTATCGTATTAAACAACTTTCCAAACCCAAAAAAGAACAATTAGTTCAACTTCAGCCTAGTTTAGAGGTGTTATTAGAGAAGTTAGGACTTTAACATTACAGTTACACTAGCTGTTTTTTAATTTTAGTTTGTCTATTTTATTTACCTAATTTATTTATCTAACCGATAGCAATTGAATTGCGGGTGATTGGATAGCAGTAATTTGCTGTCTAAATGTTGCTAATTGTTGATGCCAAAAATCCTCATCTGTTATCCATGTAAACGCGGGTGGAAAAGCGGGATCTTGCCATCGCATTATAATCCAAGCTAGATGATGCACCATACGCATTGCTCTTAATGGCTCGATTAATTTAAGCTGTGCAGTGTCGAAATTATAAAATTCTTGATAGATTTCAACTAAGGTATCTAATTGTAGCCGTTGTTCTTGCGTGGTTCCATAAAGTAGCATCCACATATCTTGAATTGCTGGTCCGTTTCGCGCATCATCAAAATCAACAAACATAGCATTATCACGCCATAAAATATTACCAGGATGACAATCGGCGTGAATACGAATAGGTTGCCAATCGTTATGCCAATGCTGTTCGATGGTTTGGGTTAATGTAGACAACGTTTCATTAAGTTCTAATCGTACTTTATTGGGGACTAAATTACTTGATAATAGGATTTCTTTCGGGTGATATAAATACTCGTCTAATCCGATAGTTGGACGATGTAAAAACCGTTGTTTTGCGCCAATTTGATGAATCCGTGCAAGTAAGGTGGCAACCGATTCCATTTGGTTAATATTATCCAGTTCATATTGCCGACCACCCACGCTAGGAAAAACAGCAAACAAATAGTTCTGATTTTCATGTAATGTACAGCCATTGAGTGTTAATGGTGCAATAGCTGGAATTTCTGCGTCAACTAGTTGCTTAGTAAATTCATGCTCTTCAAGGATCTGCTGCCGATTCCAACGATTGGGTCGATAAAACTTTACTACATAGCGAGCACGTTGTTCATCCATAAATTGGTAGACGCGATTTTCGTAACTATTGAGTGCTGTTAAGCCTGAGTCAACCTCAATACCAATAGTTGCCAAACTATCGATGATCAATTCCGGTGATAATGATTGAAATGAAAAATCTAATTGACTCATCAAATGGTTTCCTTACTGTTGATTAAACCATTGATCTAGTTTTTGCTTTAATGCATCTAATCCAATTCGTTTAGGTGATGAAAAAGGCGCAACAGTAATATCACCTTGAAAAGGTAGGATTGCCTCTTTAACCATATTGACTTGTTTTTTTAACGCGCCAGACGCAAGCTTATCGGCTTTAGTTAGCAATAACATCACCGGAATTTCAACCGATACAGCCCAATCAATCATCTGTTGATCGAGATCTTTGAGTGGATGTCTGATATCCATCAGTATGACTAACCCTTTTAGGCTTTCTCGTTTTTGTAGATATTCACCCAGTGATTTTTGCCATTTTCGTTTTATTGCTTCAGGCACTTGTGCATAACCATAGCCTGGTAAATCGACCAAACGACAATTTTCTTCTACTTCAAAAAGATTAATTAATTGGGTTCTGCCTGGTGTTTTACTGGTTCTGGCTAACGTTTTTTGATTAGTTAGCGTGTTGAGCGCACTGGATTTACCTGCGTTAGATCTACCGGCAAAAGCAACTTCAACGCCACTATCACTTGGTAGGTGTGATATATCTGGCGCACTTAAAATAAAGTGTGTTTTTGCGTAATTTAAAGGGCGAATATCGGTCATAACAAAGTATCCTTTAAGTGCATTAACGGCACCTAATTGATTAAAATGCCGTTACTGTATAGAAAAACTTAAGCGTTGACAACCTTTTCGACGGCTTTAGCAAAGCGCATCATGCCTTCTTGTATTTCATTTTCAGAGATGATTAGTGAAGGTGTAAATCTTAGTACATTGGTGCCCGCATTTAAAATCATAACGTTAAATTCTGTTGCAACATTAAGAAAGTCTCTTGCTTTATCATGAAATTGCGGTTGAAGTTCGGCGCCTAATAATAAACCTTTGCCGCGATATTCTCGAAATACTTTAAATTGATCATTAATCTCTTCTAGTTTTTCAATAAATATTGCTCTTCGCTGTTGAACGCCTTCTAGGACTTCTGGCGAGTTAATAATATCAAAAGCCTCACAACCTACCGCGCAAGCTAAAGGATTACCACCATAAGTAGTACCATGCACTCCAGGATGCATTACCGAGGCAATTTCATTAGTGGTCAGCATTGCGCTAATAGGGAATCCACCACCTAATGCTTTAGCCGAAGTCAATATATCCGGTGTTATTCCATATTGTTGATAGGTAAATAAGCTACCCGTACGTCCCATGCCGCATTGTACTTCGTCAAAAATTAACAGTGCGTTATATTGGTCACAAAGCTCACGCACACCTTGCAAAAATTCTGGTGTTGCGGAAGTTAATCCACCTTCGCCTTGTACCGGTTCTAATACTACTGCACAAGTATGGTCATCAATTATTGCTTTTACTGCATCTAGATTGTTAAAAGGAACATGAACAATATCGGCCGGTTTTGGCCCAAAACCGTCGGAATATTTCGCTTGCCCACCAACAGATACAGTAAAAAAAGTACGACCATGAAAAGATTGATAAAATGCGATGATTTTTGTTTTATAAGGGCTGTATTTTTCAGTGGCATAGTATCGTGCAAGTTTAAATGCTGCTTCATTGGCTTCAGCCCCTGAATTAGCAAAAAACACACGATCTGCAAACGTGTTATCAATTAGTTTTTGCGCAAGAGTCAAGGCCGGTTCATTAGTAAAAACATTACTAACATGCCATAATTTCTCGCTTTGTTCTTGTAGTGCTTTAATTAATCTTGGATGGCAATGACCAAGGGCATTAACAGCTATGCCACCAGCAAAATCAATGTAATCTTCACCATTTTGATCCCAAACACGACTGCCTTGACCTTTAACCGGAATAAATTGAGCTGGTGCATAAACAGGTAAAATAACTTTATCAAATAATTCTCGAGTGATTTTGGTGTTCATCATTTTATCCTTATATTTTATCTAAATTGTTACATCTATTTTATGTGATTTAAATGTTTAGTAAAGTAAATAATTATTCATTATATTTGAATTAAAATTCACTTTTTAAAGCATGTAAACGAAATTGATTAAGGCAACAATTTTATTGTTTTTATCGTACCATTTTCGGGTATAATCGTTAGCCAAATGATAATTGTCTCTCAATAGGAACTAAGATGAGCCGTGTTATTTATTGTCATTATTTAAAAAAAGACGCAGAAGGTTTAGACTTTCAACTGTATCCAGGTGAACTAGGTAAACGAATTTATAATGAAATCTCTAAAAGTGCTTGGCAAGAATGGCTAAAAAAACAGACTATGTTAATTAATGAAAACAAATATAATATGATGAATCCTGAACACCGTAAAAAAATCGAAAGTGAGATGGTAAAATTTTTATTTGAAGGTGAAGATATTGTCATTGACGGATACAAACCTAAAAACTGAGAACTCAAATGAAAAACAAAATAAAAATTATTTCATTATTTGTGACAGTGAGCCTTTTAAGTGGTTGTCCTAGTAAAAATTCCAATAAAATTGACGAAGATTATTATGTAAAAGATACCAATGCTTTTAATATTTTAATTGGTCAATATGCAAATAATATTGAACAAATATGGGGGCCTAAAGAGGTACTTATAGCAGGCCCTAAAGATTATGTGCAATACGAGGATAATTTACAAACTCGAGTGCATATTAATTTTGTTTCTGGTGTCATTACCATTGAGACGTTATCCAGTTCTCCTCTCGACAATTTGAAAGAAGCTATCGTTTCAACACTATTAATGCCTGAACCTGTTGATATTATACGTAAAGATAAAATTAGCCAGGATTTATCAAAAGAACCTTTTTTATATAACCAAGTTCTTGACCAAGAACGCCAGCCCATTCGTTGGAGTGCACGAGCTAATAGTTTTGCTGATTATGTGTTAGCGAATAATTTAAAACAGCGTAAATCTGGTTCTCATTTAATTACTTATGTTGAAATCAAACTTGTGCCTAACCACATTAATCAACGTGCTAAAAAGTTCTTACCACTTGTAACTGAGGCTTCGAATCGTTATTTTATTGATGAACGATTAATTTTAGCGATTATGGAAGTTGAATCGGCATTTAACCCGTACGCAGTAAGTCGAACCGACGCATTAGGTCTTATGCAAGTTCAGCAACATACAGCAGGTCGTGACATTTTTAAATTAAAAGGTAAGTCAGGCGAACCGAGCCGTAAGTTTTTGCTCGATCCTCGTAATAATGTTGATATGGGCACAGCCTATCTATCTTTATTAAAGACTAAATATTTAGCAGGCATTAATAACCCAATTTCTTTAAGATATGCCATGATTACTTCTTATAATGGTGGAGCAGGAAGTGTATTGCGTACGTTTTCTAATGACCGTAACGAAGCCATTAACATTATTAATTCTATGACTCCACAGCAAGTTTATCGAAAATTAGTGACTTCGCACGTTTCTCAAGAATCCCGAAATTACTTAATAAAAGTGAGTCGAATTTTAGATAATAAATAAACGACTAGTAGAGTGAAAACGCTTCATTTGCAGAATTAGTAATGAAGCGAAAACGATATATTTCAAACAATCACAACAAATTTGTAAAGATAGTTTGGACGTGAATCTATCGATTATTTTAAAAATTTTAAACGGTATTATAACAGTTTATCTTATAAAAATATTTATATTGATGCTAAAAAAATGAATTTAATTAATTAGATATTTTAAATTTTTTTGGATAACCTTAGATGAATTTTTTATAGTAAAAGTAATTTCTTTAACAAATAATGATTTTTTGTTATAAAATTTTTTAATAAAAAAAACGTGATCTGCTTCAAATTTTGAGTATACTATGGCTCTCATAAAACCCTAGTTTTTTTGAGGATGTTAGTTTGAGTACAGATAAACTCGTGGATTCGTTTTCCCCCGCGCAAATGACCCAAATCGCTGAAGACATCGGCAATTACAAAGTAAATAAACACCCTTGTAGCACGCTTCTTTCTGCCATTATTGCAGGTGTTTTTATTTCTATTGCATTTGTATTTTATATCACTGTGACAACTGGAACCGCTAGCGTTGCTTTTGGTTTAGCAAAATTAGTCGGTGGTATCTGCTTTTCATTAGGATTAATGCTAGTTGTTTGCTGCGGTGCAGATCTTTTTACTTCAACAGTATTAACTATTTTACCTAAAATGACTCACAAAGTGAGTTGGCTAAAAATGCTACGCAATTGGATTTTTGTCTATATTGGTAACTTTATTGGTGCTATACTGTTTGTAGCAGTTATTTGGCTTTCAGGTCAATATATGGTAGCTAATGGCTTGTGGGGTTTAAACGTTTTACAAACCGCAGATCATAAATTGCACCATACTTTTATTGAAGCAGTATTTTTAGGTTTACTGGCTAATTTAATGGTATGTTTGGCTGCTTGGATGAGTTATGCTGGTCGCAGTTTACTCGACAAGATGTTAGTTATGGTATTACCTGTTGCTATGTTTGTGGCAAGTGGATTTGAACATAGTATTGCAAATATGTTTATGATTCCTATGGGAATTGTAATTAAAAATTTTGCTTCACCGGAATTTTGGTCTGCTGTTGGATTGTCGGCAGATGCATTTAAAGAATTAACCGTTGAGCATTTTATTATAAATAATTTAATCCCGGTAACAATCGGGAATATTTTAGGTGGATTAGCTGTTGCGCTACCTTATTGGGCTTTATATTTACGTAAGCCACATTGATTTTAAAATATTTACCCTCATTTATATGAGCGGTAAATAACTATTTTTGTAAACCTGAGGTGAAAAACTATGAGTAATTTAAACGAAGTACAAGCAGTCGCTTGGAAAGGATTTAAAGATGGTGATTGGCAAAATAATGTTAATGTCCGCGATTTTATCCAAAAGAACTACACGCCATATGAGGGTGATGAGTCTTTCTTAGCTGGCGCAACAGATGCGACAACTAAGTTATGGGATAAAGTAATGGAAGGCATTAAAATTGAAAATGCTACCCATGCCCCTGTGGATTTTGATACAAGTGTTATTTCGACAATTACTGCTCATGACGCAGGTTATATTGAAAAAGATTTAGAAAAGATTGTTGGTTTACAAACTGAAAAACCATTAAAACGTGCAATTATCCCATTTGGTGGGATTAAAATGATCGAGAATTCATGTAAGGCTTATAACCGTACACTTGATCCTTTAGTCAAAAAAATCTTTACTGAATATCGTAAAACTCATAACCAAGGTGTTTTTGATATTTATACCCCAGATATCTTACGTTGTCGTAAATCAGGTGTTATCACTGGTCTTCCAGATGCTTATGGTCGTGGTCGTATCATTGGGGATTACCGTCGTGTTGCACTTTACGGTATTGACTACTTAATGCAAGACAAATTTGCACAGTTTAACTCATTACAAGCTGATTTTGAAAATGGTGTTGACTTAGCAATGACTATGCAACGTCGTGAAGAAATTGCAGAGCAACATCGTGCACTTGGTCAAATTAAAGAAATGGCCGCTAAATATGGTTACGATATTTCTGGGCCAGCTAAAACAGCTCAAGAAGCGGTACAATGGACTTACTTTGGTTATTTAGCAGCAGTTAAATCACAAAATGGTGCTGCGATGTCTCTTGGTCGTACTTCTACATTCTTTGATATCTATTTCCAACGTGACCTTGAAGCCGGCTTAATCACTGAAAAAGACGCGCAAGAAATTGTTGACCATTTCGTTATGAAATTACGTATGGTTCGATTCTTACGTACGCCTGAATATGATGAATTATTCTCTGGTGACCCAATTTGGGCAACTGAATCTATCGCTGGTATGGGTGTAGATGGTCGTACTTTAGTGACTAAAACTTCGTTCCGTTTCTTAAATACACTTTACACTATGGGCCCATCACCAGAACCAAACATGACAATTCTTTGGTCTGAACAATTACCAAGTGGATTTAAAGAGTTTGCATCAAAAGTATCTATTGATACTTCATCATTACAATATGAAAATGATGACTTAATGCGCCCTGACTTTAACAACGATGACTATGCTATCGCATGTTGTGTAAGCCCAATGATCGTTGGTAAACAAATGCAGTTCTTTGGTGCACGTGCAAACCTTGCTAAAACTCTTCTATACGCAATCAATGGTGGTGTGGATGAGAAACTTAAAATGCAAGTAGGTCCAAAAGAAGCGCCAATTACTGACGAATATCTTGATTTCGATAAAGTTTTTGCTCGTTTAGACCACTTTATGGATTGGTTAGCAAAACAATATGTAACTGCATTAAATGCTATTCACTATATGCACGACAAATATAGCTATGAAGCATCATTAATGGCATTACACGATCGTGATATTATTCGTACTATGGCATGTGGTATTGCAGGTCTATCTGTTGCTGCTGACTCACTGTCTGCGATTAAATATGCGAAAGTTAAAACGATTCGTGATGAAGATGGTCTTGCTGTGGACTTTGAAATCGAAGGTGAATACCCTCAATTTGGTAACAATGATCCACGTGTAGATGATATCGCAGTTGATTTAGTTGAACGTTTCATGAAGAAAATTCAAAAACTTAAAACTTATCGTAATGCAATTCCTACACAATCAGTGTTAACTATTACTTCTAACGTTGTTTATGGTAAGAAAACTGGTAATACACCTGATGGTCGTCGTGCTGGTGCTCCATTTGGTCCAGGTGCTAACCCAATGCACGGTCGTGACCAAAAAGGTGCGGTTGCTTCATTAACATCTGTTGCTAAACTTCCATTTGCTTATGCTAAAGATGGTATTTCGTATACTTTCTCTATCGTTCCAAATGCGTTAGGTAAAGATGATAGTGCACGTAAACGTAACTTAGCAGGCTTAATGGATGGTTACTTCCACCATGAAGCAACTATTGAAGGCGGTCAACATCTTAATGTGAACGTACTTAACCGTGAAACATTATTAGATGCGATGGATCATCCTGAAAAATATCCACAATTAACTATTCGTGTTTCTGGATATGCAGTGCGTTTCAATTCATTAACTAAAGAGCAACAAAAAGACGTAATTTCACGTACTTTTACACAATCAATGTAATTTAGTTAATTGATGATTTGCATTAAATAGCGTCCAATTTGGGCGCTATTTTTTTGCCAATTGAATTATTGGTTATCCACTTATAGAAATGTTGCTAATAGATAGGATAAATTTAATACTTGTTAGTATTTATTTTGTATAATTGCAACAAATAAGAGTATATTCAATTAATGTAATTGGTAAAAAATAACATTATATGAGTTAAAATACTTAAATAAATATAAAAGCAATGTGAGTAATTATTAGAGAACATTTATGGAACAAGATATTATTATGACAACAAAACAACCGATTAAAGGTCGTATCCATTCTTTTGAATCTTTCGGTACAGTTGATGGACCGGGAATTCGCTTCATTGTTTTTTTTCAAGGTTGTTTAATGCGTTGCTTATACTGTCATAACCGCGATACTTGGGATTTAAAAGCGGGCAAGGAAGTGACAGTTGATGAGTTAATGAAAGAGATAGTTTCTTATAAAAGCTTTATTATGCCTAATGGTGGTGGGGTTACCGCATCAGGTGGAGAGGCGACATTACAGTCTGAATTTATTACTGAGTGGTTTAAAGCTTGCCATAAAGAGGGCATTAATACTTGTTTAGATACCAATGGTTATGCTAGACAGATCGATCATACTCTAGAAGAGTTAATGGACGTGACTGATCTGGTTATGCTTGATTTGAAACAGTTGAATGATGAGATACATCAAAAGTTAGTTGGTGTATCAAATAAACGTGTATTAGAGTTCGCCAAATACTTACAAAAAATTAATAAAAAAACTTGGATTCGATATGTTGTTGTTCCAGGTTGGACAGATGATGATGACTCAGCACATTTGTTAGGTAAATTTATTCAAGGCATGAGTAATATCGAACGAGTAGAGTTATTACCTTATCATAAACTTGGTGCTTACAAATGGGAAACGTTTGGTGATAAGTATCAATTGGAAGGCGTTGAAGCCCCACCAAGGGAAACACTTGATAGGATTCAATCTATTATAGAAAGCTATGGTCAACCCGTGACATTTAGTAAGTAACATCATCCTTAAATTAAACAGCTACAAAATTTGTGGCTGTTTAATTAACGAATTCTTTTTCGCTTTATCGCTCTTAGTACAAATATACTTCCTTCCAACGCTAAAACACAAACAGATAACCAAATAAATCCATATGAAATAATATGCTGTGATGAGATAGATTCGTGTAAGAATAATAAAGAAACACAAGTTAGTAAAACCGGCTCTACATAGCCGAGCAATCCAAATAAGCCCATAGGTAGTAACCTTCTGGCAACAAAATACATAGCAAAGGCAATAGCGGTAATTATCCCCAGCATAGGGATAAAGATATGAAAATGGGTTAAATCATGAATAATTTGTTGTACGTTATAATTGAAAATAAAATAACTAAGACAACCTAAAAAAATGAAGAAAAAATCTGAAAAGGTCCCTGATATGCCTTCTATTTTTAGTTTTCTTCTTGTCATAAAGTAAATTGGATAACCAAGTGCTATCACGGCTGTTTCCCATGAAAAAGCGCTTGTTGTGTAAATTTCTAAACAGACACCAATAGCGGCAAACGTGACAGCAATTTTTTGAAAAAATGTTAATGTTTCTCCATAGAAAACTTTGCCAAAAATAACCATCGCTAAGGGTAATAAAAAATATCCCAAAGATGCAGATAAACCATGGCCATTAAGCGGTGCCCAAATAAAAATAAGCATTTGGATGGTCAGAAGTAATGAGGATGCTATCAATCCTAAAAGTAATACTGGTCGTTGTTTTATTCGCAAAAATAGATCAGCAATAGCTGACCATTGTTTTTCAAAACAGATAAGAATAATAATTGCTGGAAAAGACGTTAATAATCGCCAGCAAAAAATATCGACAACCGAAAGCGGCTGTAGTAATACTGGATAATAATAAAGTAATCCAAAAAGACATGATGCAAGTATTGAAAGGACAACACCTTTTATCATTTTTTCACCTAAATTAATAAAAAAATAGCGCTATTAGTAGCGCTATCTTAAGCTAAATTGATTTATCTTTAACCAATCACTTCTACGCCATTCATATAGGGTACTAACACTGATGGTACTTTGATAGATCCATCAGCCTGTTGATAGTTTTCCATAATCGCAACAAGAGTTCGTCCTACCGCTAATCCAGAACCATTTAAGGTATGAACTAGGTAAGTTTTATTATCTGCTTTATTGCGATAACGTGCTTGCATTCGACGAGCTTGGAAATCCCACATATTTGAACAAGACGAAATTTCGCGATAAGTATTTTGAGCTGGCACCCATACTTCAAGATCGTAGGTTTTACATGAGCCAAAGCCCATATCACCGGTACATAATACGATTTTTCGATAAGGCAGCTCAAGTAGCTGTAATACCTTTTCAGCATGCCCAGTTAGCTCTTCTAATGCTTTCATGGACTCTTCAGGTTTGACAATCTGAACAAGCTCCACTTTATCAAATTGATGCATTCGAATTAAGCCACGGGTATCTTTACCATAAGAACCCGCTTCAGAGCGGAAACAAGGCGTATGAGCCGTCATTTTTAATGGTAATACACTTTCATCTAGAATTTCATCTCGCACTAAATTGGTAACGGGTACTTCTGCTGTCGGGATTAATGCATAATTACTGCTTTCAGCCTCTTCATCAAGTGGTTTAGTGTGAAATAGGTCACCTGCAAATTTTGGTAATTGCCCAGTGCCAAATAGGGTAGCTTTATTGACGAGGTAAGGCACATAGATTTCTTCATAACCATGTTGCTCAGTATGAAGATCTAGCATAAATTGCGTTATTGCTCGATGTAGACGTGCAATTTGTGATTTCATAACAACAAAACGTGCACCGGTAAGTTTTACACCAGCAGCAAAATCAAGCCCACCAAAACGTTCACCTAATGCAACATGATCAAGCACAGGAAAATCAAATGTTCTTGGTGTACCAAAACGAGATACTTCGACATTGTCATTCTCATCTTTGCCATCAGGAACGGAATCATCAGGAATATTCGGAATATTTGATGCAATATCTTTGATTTGGTTAAGTAAGATTTCAAGCTCTGCTTTTGCGGTATTGAGCTTTTCACCAAGTTTATTGACTTCTTCACGTACAGCCGTGATATCTTCACCTCGAGCTTTTGCTTCACCAATAGCTTTAGAGCGGGCATTACGTTCAGCCTGTAAATTTTCAGTTTCAACTTGTAAAACTTTTCGTTTTTCTTCTAGTTGACTTAGTGTTTCAACGTCTAATTTAAATCCGCGTCGAGATAATTTTTGGGCAACAAGATCTAATTCATTTCGAAGTAAGTTTGGATCCAACATAAAAAAAGTCCATTATTATTTATTAAAGCTATCTATCTACTTGAACCGTTATTTTAATCTAGCTAACAACATATATAAATAAAAAAGTAGATTGATAAAAGATATAAAGTTTGTGAGCTTAGTATACTAGAATTATGCCGGGATTCAACCGAAATGGCGCACCCGAAGGGATTCGAACCCCTGACCGCTCGGTTCGAAGCCGAGTG
>CALYPO010000001.1 GCA_945276085.1 uncultured Gilliamella sp. | reverse complement strand
ATAATCTTTCTCTGTGAAACGAGAACGGCGGAAATAATAACAAGCGCACAAAGTAGCTATAGATAAAAAATAATAAATAAAGATAATAAACATTATTCCGCTTCGCTATCTTTACTATTTTTTCTTTTTATTGAAAGAATACGTGATGTTTTCTAACCGACCTATAGCAACTATATATGCAATTAGAAAAAATATAGCAGACGCAATAATAAAATCATTGTGCAAATCACGAAAAAAATTTTTTCTAGCACAAATACTACAGTGTATTCCTCCTAGCAAATACATCCAAATTATCAGAATGCGTCGAGTCCATTTTAAAGGTTTGTTATATTTATAATCTTTTTCTGTGAAACGAGAACGTCGAAAATAATAGCAGGCGCACAAAGTGGCTATAGATAAAAAATAATAAATAAAAATAAACATTATTCCGCTTCGCTATCTTTACTATTTTTTCTTTTTATTGAAAGAATACGTGATATTTTCTAACCAACCTATAACAAATATATAGGTAAATAGAAAAAATAATGCTGATCCGATGATAAAATCATTTTCTACGTCACGAAAATAATTTTTTCTAAAACAAACACTATAGTGTAGGGCTGCAAACAAATACATCCATATTATCAGAATTCGTCGCTTCCATCTTAACGGTTTATTATATTTATAATCCTGCGCTGTAAAACGAGAACGGCGGAAATAATAGCAGGCGCACAAAGTGGCTATAGATAAAAAATAATAAATAAAGATAATAAACATTATTCCGCTTCACTCTCAATTGTATATTGTTCACCGTCAGGAGTCGTACAGAGAAAATACTCTCTAACTCCATCGTTACCGTTACGAACGCTAACAAAGTTACAACTATGAACTAATTCGCCTACATTCGTAATAGTCTCAGATTCAGGGATAACTAATTCTGATTCGTCAGTATCGTTATTATGAAAGAATACACCTTTAACATCTTCAAAAATACTAGCTAGTGATGCTATATCAATTACAACTTCACCAACTAACCAGATTTTTTTCATTTGCGTATAATGCCGCACCAAATCTTGACGCCCGTAATGCCATAATTTCTTTATTGGTGTACCAAATTCGTCCACTTTAGGCACTAATTTGAGTTTACCACGCACCGATATTCCTATATCAACCAAATCATAAACCAGCGTTCCTACTGACTCGGACAGACCTAATTCCCGAGCTGCTGCCTGATAGGTGGATTTCAAAAAACCGTCCTGACCAGTTACGCCCTCCTGTATGCTGTTCAAACCATGAGCGCCAACATATGCACCAATTACACAACCGACACCCGTTGTACACATGAGTGCGCCAGTTGAAATCAGAGTTAATCCACCAAGAATTGCTAACCCTCGTTCAGCCCAAATTAGCGATTGTTCCCAAAGGCTATCTTCTTCTTCCTTGACTTTTCCCGCGCCCTCTTCATACGTCATAGCGCCACTGTCTACTTGTTCAACAATATCATTAGCAAATACTTCGACTTCTTGCTTGAACGCCTGCTTAATATCATCATGATATAAGTGCTTTTCACATAACTCATCAGCGCATTGTAAGAGACGGCGCGCGTCAATTCTAATTAAATTGTTTTCGTCATCATTTGCGGAACTCAATTGTTTTTGATTGCCAGTAAACGAATTAGATTGAACAGAGCCACCACTAACCCCAACATACATGGAGCTTTTTAACGCTAAGATTCGATGTCCACCAACTGGCGAGCATTTACACGCAACAATACAGCCATCATAAGCAACGGGTTTTCCGTCAATAATAAAATTGCTTGCCCCCTCTATGATTCTGCCTGTGCTATTGCATTTAGGACAGGAAGCCAAATCACCTAATAGAGCAACGCCATCCATACCACAATAACCTTGCCCTGAAGCTGTAATAATCCTACCACCATAATTGGTTGCATCACCCAAAACGGCTATTTGTTTACCCATGACACATCTTCACATTGTCGTTATATCCATTGTGAACATGTATATAGTTTATACAATATAGCTGTGTTAGTCTGATTTTTTGTGTAAATGAATGTAAGCAATTACTGCTAAGTTATCTATTGCCTTTTTATCAATAAAATCAAATGGCGCAAAATTACGCTCTGTTTTTATGGACTCAAGAAACTATAACCTAGCCAAGAGAAGAATTTTAAAAATATCTTTACAACAGGGCTTTTTGGTGCTTTTTGTACCTATAGTGATAGTAAGAAAATCTTCACAGCTTATAAATATTGGTTTCTTTTCACACAGTGACAATCCTTATAGCTGGGAGGGTGGGTCAAAAGTTCATAACGAAGCATCCTAAAAATCACCCGTCCCCATTTATACGTACAACCGCGAATTGAAATAATTTTTTTGCTCGCTATTACTAAATGGGTAACCATAAATATCTATGGTTGAGTGACTCGAACCAATGTAATAAACCAGCTAACTTTTCAGCAGATTACAAATTTAATACCTGCATGGTGGAAATCATTATAGTTAAATTAAATATTTTATTATGATCAAGCAAAATAATAACATATTTATTATTAACAAATTGAATATTGAACTTATCTATAATATTAATATAAATCATATTGTTATATGCGTGATCTAAAAGACATATATGTATGTATAGTAATGAATACTTATGAACACTTAAAAAATAAGTATACATAATATAATATATTAATATATATCAAGTTTTTTGTGTTTATGTATAGTATGTATAGTTATGTGATATATTTTAAATTAAAAGTTTAAGATTATGTATAGGTAAAGGGTAACATTTGAAAAAGCGCCCTCAGATATGAGGCTTAATATGAAGTTATTGAAGTGAATAACTCAAATAGGGTTACAGCTAACATGTTGATTTGTTAAGTAACTCAAATTTGAGTGACGGTATCTAGATAGAGTTAATGATTAACAAGTTTTAAATTACGGTTACCCGACAATGAGACATTCCCTTTACTGGCTTGCTCGACAAAGTCGCCCCACCAATCTAACATGATTCTCCTTTGTTCCAAATAAGTAGCTCTGTTATAAGCTCGTCTAACGCTATTACTATCAACATGAGCAAGCGCGGCTTCAATAACATTAGGGTCAAAGCCTTGCTCGTTTAATATTGTGCTCGCCAAAGCTCTTAATCCATGCGCCACTAACTTATTTTTATATCCCATTCTCTTAATTGCCATATTCGCTGTTTGGCTATTCATGGGAGTAGAAAAGGGAGGTTTTAGACTTGGGAAAATGTGTTCCCTGTGACCGCTAATAGGTTTCATGATTGATAGAAGTGCCATAGCTTGCTTATTAAGAGTGATAGTATGTTCTCTTCTCATCTTCATTTTTTCAGCAGGAATAATCCATAAACAATTATTAAAGTCAATTTCCTGCCATTTTACCCCTACAGCTTCATTGGGTCGGGTCATTGTTAATAGTTGCCATTCAATTAAGCAACGCGTCTGTAATTCAATTCTAGCCATAGCAAGAGCCTGCATAAATTCAGGTAGCTCTTGTGCTTTGATTGTTGGCATTTGTCCTTTTGTAGGGCTTTCAAATGCATCTTTAATCTTGACTACTGGGTTAGCCTCAATTAAGCCTATATTCACAGCATAAAACATAATTTCATTAATGCGTTGGCAAAGCCTTTTAATCGTTTCTAATTTGCCATTTGCTCTTAATGGCTCCATAACTTTGATGAAGTCTTTTGCCTTTAATTTGAAGATGGAACTATTACCGATGTGAGGGAAAATATGTAACTCTAATGAGTTCCAAATACCTTTTAATGTAATTTCAGTTAATCCTTTACTACTCTTAACTTTAAACCAGTCAGTAGCCACTTTTTTAAATGTACTGGTTATTTCGTCTTGCTTGCGCTGTTCTAGTTCCGCCTTATGTTCTTGAGGATCTATACCTTGTTTAATTAATTCGCGCGCTTCGTCTCGTTGTTTTCGTGCTTGTTGTAGCGAAACTTCTGGATAACTTCCAAAGCTTACAGTAGTTCTATTATTAGTTATAGGTCGGTAATATCTAAATTGCCATATTTTTGTACCTGTTGACTTAATAAGTAAAAGCAAACCATTTCCATCATAAATAGGATAATCTTTACTTTGTGGCTTGGCATTCTTTATTTGTGTATCAGTCATTGGAATTACTTTTTTAGGCATACTTTACTCTTATGGGACTATGAAATTATTTTATTATGTTTATGTAGTCCTTAATATAGTCCTAAAAATTCTGGTTGTAAATGTATCTTACTGATGCTTAATGAATAATAAAATAGGCTTTAAGCCTTGTGTTTATTGATTTTGATATGTTTTAAAGGATTTAAAAGAATGTTACTGAATAGTGAATTGGTGGAGCTGGCGGGAGTTGAACCCGCGTCCGAAATCTCTACATCCTTGGTACTACATGCGTAGTTTGTCTTTAAATTTCGCCTACCTGCTGCGGACAAACACGCTACCGATAGACTAGCTTGATTAAGTTTAATGCTTCCGCCCCAAGCAAGGCTTCCACACGATCTCGTTTGGGTTTGACTCCTCTTTATCCCCGTCCTACGAGCGGAGGCTAGGGAGAGAAGGCTCTATGCAGGTTATTAAGCTGCTAGTGCGTAGTTTTCGTCGTTTGCGACTATTTTTTTGCGGTTTATTTACGAGGCCTACCGCACCTCGGCATGCACCTTGGGTTTCGCAAATCCCGTCGAATCCAGAATCAGCCCCAATTGTGAATTGTTAATGTAAACAATATCGGGGCATTATAGGTCAATTCAATAGGGAATACAAGTTAACCAACTTCGGGGTTTACCCAGTTTTCGGTTGGTTTTTCATCTTTTAATGCGGCAATAATATTATCGACTGCACATTTTGCCATTGCGTAGCGAGTTTCAACTGTTGCTGATCCTACATGTGGTGATAATAAAACATTATCAAGCTGCATAAGTGGTGAAGTTGTTGGTAGGGGTTCGACTTCAAATACATCAAGGCCAGCAGCTTTGATCGTTTTATTTTTTAATGCTTCAATTAATGCTTGCTCATCTACAATTGCTCCTCTCGCACCATTAATTAATATGGCTGATGGCTTCATTAAAGCTAATTTTTGTTTAGTAATGAGTCGTTTGGTTTGGTCGGTTAATGGCAGAATAATCACCACAAAATCTGCTTGGCTAAGCACGTCATCAAGTTCTAGGCGCTTAGCTTGATAAGCTTGTTCTACATCGGGATGGGCTGAGCGGTTATAGTAAATGACATTCATATCAAAGCCACAGTGTGCGCGTTTAGCAATCGCTTTACCAATTCGACCCATCCCTAAAATACCAATGGTTTTACCATAAATATCTGTGCCAAAATATTCAGGTGTAATGCTCTTGGTCCATTTTCCATCATGAATTAGATTGGATAACTCCACTGTTCGGCGTGCGGTCGCCATTAATAGTGTAAAAATAAGGTCAGCGGTGCTTTCGGTCAATACTTTCGGGGTATTCATTAATCGAACACCATGCTTTTTTAAAGCACTAAGATCATAGTTATCGTAACCAACCGAAATTGTTGCTGCCGCTTTTAATTTTGGCGTTTGGGTTAAAAATTCATCATCAATGCGTGTTGGCATATTAGAACCTATCATACCGTCGGCACTTGCTAATGCTTGAATAAAGGCTTTTGTATCGGTATTAGGATTACGTTCAAATAGCGTGAGATTAAAAGCTTGCTCTAATCTAGCTTGTTGATCAGCAGGAATTTTACTAAATAATACAACATTCTTTTTCATAAACTCTCCTTACGTGCTGCTTGAATTGTTTTAGCCAGTATATCGCTAGTCACTTTTATTGTGCAATTGATTGACTTAAAAAGTTAATTTGTAAAGAATTTTAATCTTAGAGATGTGTTTAAGCAAAAAATGGTTTTGCATTCACATTTTATTTTGAATAATAACCGAATGCAGCTTGATTAAAAAAAGGATGAGGTATAGTAATTATATCGAAATATTAATAAGTAACAGGCAAGCAAAGCCGTTAAATAGTTAATACCAAAATAAGTAATCGATAATCGTTCAAAAAATAAAATAAATAACATTAAGAATTTATATTGCCAGCCACTATGAAAATAATCTGATTGATTTGCTACTGATCATAATAACGCTGTAAAGTTATTGTTGATAAAAAAGTAAGATTATTTGACTTATTTTTGTACTAACACAAAAATATTTTTTTAAAAAATTAAAAAAATATTTATTATAAATCAATTATATATGAATTTATTTCATAAAAAACTAAAATTATTTGAAATTAAATTGAACTTTTTGTTGTTTAGCTTGTCTATATCTACAGATTACATTTTTTCATTTTTTGCCCTCCACTCGAGTTTTCGGGTGGATTTTTTTTATCTGTTGTTTTTTGTCAAACGATCTTTTCAAATTTTAGCTTCTCATTGATTGTTACTATCAAATTACAGTAAAAAAATTGCGCTTCACTCGGTAGGAAGATAATATTCTCTATCGGCTATTGAAATGGTATTGTTTTTTCTGCTATCAAGTCCTGCCCACTAATACTTAATTATAAAGTGACCAAACTTAAGATAATCATGTACACTTTGATAGCTTTTTATTGATATAAGTAGAGAAATTTTTATGTTCGTTACCAAAAAAACACAAGGACACCTAATTGCCTTGATGACAATCTTTATTTGGGGAAGTACGTTTATTGCAACAAAAGTATTATTGGTCAATTTTAAACCCATTGAGATTTTGTTTTATCGATTTTGTCTTGGCTATGTCATGCTTTGGGTTTTAGCCCCGCGTTTGTTAGTTTGGCAGGGTATTAAGCGAGAATTAATGTTTTTATGTGCTGGATTTTGCGGAGTAACATGTTACTTTCTATGTGAAAATATAGCGTTAACTTATACCAATGCCTCGAATGTTGGGGTTATCACGACCTTAGCCCCCGTATTTACAGCGTTTTTATCGATATTCTTTTTGAAAACAGAAAGGCCACCTCGACGTTTTTATATTGGTTGTTTGTTTGCTATTTTTGGGGTTGCATTGATTAGCTTTAATGGTAAATATGTGCTTTCTCTTAATCCTTTAGGTGATATTCTTGCTGTTGCAGCTTGTTTATTTTGGGCTTGCTATTCTATTTTAACCAAAAAAAGCAGTAATTATGGTTACAATACCATTTTATTGACTAGGCGTTTTTTCTTTTATGGCTTACTACTGATGATACCGGCTTTATCTATTTTTGACTTTAAGTTTGGGTTAGAACGGTTTAGCCAAATGACTAATTTACTTAATATACTATTTTTGGGTGTTGGCGCATCAGCAATTTGTTTTGTATCTTGGAATTATGCAGTGAAATTAGTTGGCGCTGTTAAAATTAGTATTTATCTGTATTTATTGCCAATTTTGACCATTCTTGCTGCGGTTATGATTTTACATGAACCGTTTACTTTAATTGCTGCATTCGGCACCTTACTGACACTTATTGGTGTGTTATTGTCTGAAGGTAGAATAAAAATTAAAAAGCGATGACTTAACTCTATGAGTTATATTCAAAAGGGGCTATTGCCCCTTTATTGTTAATTATTGTACTCGCTTATCAATAGCATCCATAATGATTTGACCAAGATGTTCATAATTTTCATCAAAATGATGCCCACCAGGCAATTGAAATGCTTCACCTTTCATTTCAGGCTGTAGACAGCCGGTATCCTCTTTTTCTTCCTCTCCATAGATGCAAAATAGTTTATTGGCTGGAATCTGTGCAACTTCTGGTGCGGTTTTCATTTCGTCACCCGATTGCCCTAGCCATCCACTGACTTCAATTTCAAAATTAGCATCTTTTGAAAAAGCTATCATAACTAGCGCTTGGACACTTTTTTGATCTTGCGGTGATAGTCGGTTATAGAGTGCAGGTAAAATATCCCCACCAAAAGAGTAACCAGCTAAAACGAATTGAGTTGTTCCCCATTTGTCTCGATATTGTTGCATTAAATAGCTCAAATCTTTCGCGCTACGTTCAACTGAACGATGCTGCCAAAACAGTTTTAATGCATCGACGCCAACTACCGCATACCCATGCAAAGCCATATATTCAGCCGAAACTTTATCAAGATCACGCCAACCACCATCACCAGAATAATAAAGTGTAATGGTTTTAGGGTGGATCTCTTTGCTTCTGGCGGGTAATTCTATAACAGGTAATTGTTCATGCTCACCAAATAAAATAGATGATAAGTGTAAACTCAGTAGTTCAGTTGGCGAAGCTTGGTATTCACCGATTGACGTTGTAACATGAATATTTTTTTGTTCCCGAGGAAAAACAGCAACATCATCATCCGGTGGATTATTCCAAATCACTTGCCAACTACCATGGCTGGCTTGTGCCGGTAATGGTGCATCGCAATCTTTGTGATCTAAGGTAAATTCAATTGATAATGCTTTGGCGTCATCACTTTGTTGTTCTGTTAACCATCTATAAGCAAAGGCTGCACCTTCTTCCATGCCTGCGACAGCAAAATTCTTTTCTTTGAGAATTTTTTTAGCTTGTTTAAAACGTGCTTGCTGCTCACTACAACTGGCAGAGGGCTTTAATTCAAACTGGACAAGTTTAGCGCCCATTTTTTCTGACAAGTCTAACAATTGTTGTTCAGTAAAATGATTTTTGGGTGTAGCAACAATAATTGCGGCTGCTTCAGCTGAGCGTTTTGGGGCTGCTGATAGAATGGAATACTCATTATTGATTGTTACGGTCTTAACTGATGCACTTTCTTGATTTTTTATAAAATACCAGCCGAGTATAATCAGTATTAATAGCGTAATAAATAATAAAGCATAGCGTATAAATTTTTTCATATTAATTATTTTTATTCTTTTTTAAACCTGTAATACCACCAGAAATAAGCATAGTAGTATCAATTAAAGCAACTAATGGATCAAGCCCAGCGGGAACGGCCATATAACGCGGCTCCCAATGCGTTGCAAACTTTTCTTTAAAGCGACGTAAACCTTGAAAGTTATAAAAACGTCCACCTCGTCTAAACACGAGTGCACCTAGCCTTTGAATTAATGGGGCGCCGCGTCGCCTTTGCATACCAGCCAAGGGTACCATACCTAGACTAAAGTACTTAAACCCTCTTTCTTGATAATGCAAAATTAAGCCCACCATTAAAAATTCCATCGTTAATTTGGGAATATCTTGTATGACCCGCATTAAATCGATACTGGCCGAATAGTGTTGATCGGTCTCGAGTAAATTAACAAAAGCAATGATGCGTCCTTGGTATTCAATGACTGCTATCGTAAAATTATCCAGATATTGCTTAGAAAAAGACCCTAACGAAAATCTTTTTTCCTTTGAATGTTTATTTTTAAGCCAAGCATCCGAAACCGCTTTTAGTTCATCAAGCGGCGCTGTTCCTGGTGGATAAAATTTGAGTGATAGTCCATCACGTTGCCCTCGATTCCAAGTATAACGAAGATCTTTATAACCTTTTGATGTTAAATCAAAGATTTTTAAATTGACTAATGCTTCTTCACCAAGTTTTACTGTACGTAAACCAATATCCATATAAAAAGGTAAATTAGCTGCTTTGACTTGATAAAAAACAGGGCGAAGATGATGTTCATCACACAGATCACGAAATGACCAAATTAAGTCAGCTCTATCAGCAATATCACCAATCGGGTCAAATAAGGCAACCATACTTCGGCCGCGTCTTGCATACATAATAAAGGCGGTTTGTTCTTGGTTGAACAAGAGTGATTTATCTCCACTCATTGCTAAGCCGCCTTCAGGCTGTTTTGAATTTAAAATGATTTGATAAGCTTTATTAAGTTGTTCTGTTTCTGGTTTAGTTAAAATTGGTAACGCTGGTCTGAATAACCAAATTAACATAATAGAACTTAACAAAATAAAACTGCCTAAGGCTGCACGTAATGCACGTGGTACTCGGCTATCTAATTCAAACTGCCACCATAGATCTTGGCTATAGGGGACATCTTGATAAATAAATAAAATAAGCCAAACAAAAAGCGCAATCAGACAAAAACAGATGGCAAAAGATTTGAAAGAAAAGGGGATAACACTAAGTCGGCTTTTTCGATAAAAAGCATGCCTAAAATTAATGAGTAATATTGCAATAACTAATAACGTTATGGCTTCTATCCAATGTAGGCCTCTTAACACCGAGCAGAGGCTACCAATCAAGAGTAAAACAACGGTAATTGCCCACGCTGAATAAAGACGTCGGCGTAAACCCATTGCAAGTAATAAACATAAAACGCCAATCAAACTCGCACTTAGATGAGCTATATTGATAATTTTATTCGGAATAAATTCATCAACAAAACGATGATTAAAACCAGGAATGATGCTAGAAAACATCATCACTACACCGGCAAAAAATACCGCAGCAGCCATGATAGAAGCCGCAATTCCCGTTTGCGTTTGCTTGACTTGTGATGAAGTTAAATAATGCTTTCCTTCATTGATTAACAGCAAAATACCAGCAGGGATAAGCGGGATTAAAATATAAATAATACGATAAATGACTAATGCGACAGTTAAAGATGCTGCACCAATTTGAGATGAAAATGCAGCGAGCATAATTGCTTCAAATACGCCTACCCCTCCTGGTACATGACTTAATACACCAGCAACTAATGCTAAAATGTAAATCATAATAAAGGTAATAAAATTTGGATGAGAAGGTAATAGAAAGTAAAGGATAGCCCCTGCTAAGACAGCATCAAAGAAGGTAATAATAAATTGGCTTGAAGCCAAACGTAAGTTTGGTAAACGAATAGACCATCTTGCAATTTTAAATAAGCGAGTATCTTTATTAGGCCTGTCCGATAAACGATTGCAGTATAAGAAAATAAATAATCCAACATAAAAACAAAATAGCATGCTTGCTATCAATATCACGCCATTTTCAGATAAGTGCAAAGCAACCATAGCATTATGTGGATGAATTAATGCCGCCGCTGCTGCCAGTAATGGTAGCGTAAAGCCTAAAGAGAGTGTAACAAAAATCGACATTCTTGCCACATCAATCGTTGTTAGTCCATATTTGAAGTATAAACGACAACGAACTGCGCCCCCTGATAACGCCGATAAACCTATTGCATTACCAATAGCTGAAGCACAAATTCCACCTAAAACAATAATAGAAGGCTTTAGATTTACGCCTGCATAACGCGCGGCTGACCATTCATAGCAAATTAACATTAAATAGCTACCAATAGCCGATAAACAAGCAAATAAAATAGCTTGCGGTGAGAGTTGGTGAACGGCTAATTTTAAATCATCAAGATTAATTTCTTTTAATAGATGCCAGCAAACAATCAAAGCAATAAAAAAGATGGATAATCCAAATAATAAAGCTAGGAATTGGCGATAGCGAGTGAAGTATTCTATCAATTGCCAAGGCAAAACTTTACGCGCTGATATTTTCACGTGAGCAACTCCGATATTTGCTTTATAAATTTTTGATTTGCGCATTCTACCTTTCAAGTTTGTTGAAAACAATCATCCCAAAATAAAAAAAATATAAAAAAAACATTAATTATTACTGAGCAACTTGTTTAATTGATTATTTTTATTTAGTTGATATGAGTTTTTAACAAAAATCATTATGGGTTAATAAATATTACTTTTGGGATAATATGTATTGCTTTATAGTTAGTTTACTTTTAACCTTAGTTGCAAATTAGCTAAAGTAATTTAAGCGTTATCACTGATAGTTTATTCGTAAAAAGGCATTTAGTTGTTGTTTTGTTGTTATCAATAATTATTTAATAAGTTGTTTTATTATGAAAACAGAGATAGGTAATTTAAATAGACTTCGATCGCCAAGCTGGCAACGTTTTGCTAAAAAAAAATATTGTGGTTTGTTCATTCCTATCATTTTTTATTTATTGCGAACAATAAGGACTCGATTTTATTTAATTCGACTATCCATAGTGCTGTTTTTTTGGGGTTTATTCAGTTTTAATGTTTTTAGTGCATTACCCGTAGTTCAAGCTGTTAAGACTGTAAATACCATACAAGGTTCGGCTCCCTATCTTACTTTTGATGGTGGTAAAAGCCGTGCTTATACCACTTATGATTTATTCGTCATTACTTTACCTGACGGCAGAGAATTTAATTACTCAAATAACGTTTCCTCCACCACTAATCCGATTCAATTAACCGGTGCACCAACCAAAGTTAAAGATATTAAAACGATCATCCCTTACAATCAAACAGCAGATAGCTCAGATCAAAACAGGGATATCACTGCTCAACAAAGCATGACCGATGTGCTCAACTCTGGTCCTTATTGGTTTGATGTCGATGGTGATGGTGAAATAACGGCGACCGGTCATTTTCAATTGATTGTAAAAAATGCCAATAACCAAGTGCTTAGTTTGGATGATGAATTAAACGATTGTGAAGCGCCTTATAGCTTTAGGCTAATGCATGATGGGAGTGATGTCACCACTAAATATGGCGATCCTAACCATTTTTCATTGAACTACACTGATATGATTTACTACCTGAATCCGGCACCGGGTGCTTGCTCTTTATCGGCAAAACCCAATTTATTCGTCAGCGATACCCATAAAACTTGGTCAGGTTCGAATTATTCAGGACCGCAAGGCATGTGGGATGATGCCAAAGGATTCAGACAACAATCTTTTGATAATCCAGAATTGAACTTTCCAACTATGGCCGCTAATGGGCTATTGTTTACCATGGATTTAGCTGATTCAGCCAGTAATATGAGCTTTACTAAAATACCTGCCGATTCCGGCATTGACTTAGAGATTACCAGCAAAGGTAATCAAGCAAAAATCACTTTAACCGGTCCGGCTGACGGCGCCAGTTTGCAAGATGCAAGTAAAGCAGCAGTTGCCACCACCTTTATTCTTTATGCCGATAAGGCGAAAACCCAAAAGCTATATAGTTTTACCATTAAAAAATGGTTTATTGCTAAAAAAACTCGTCCGGAAAATTTTGATGAAGCAGCAAAACAGTATTGTCGTGATTTAGGTTATCAATTACCGACAGTATCACAATTGACCAATGCCAATTCAAAAGATTCTTCGAGTTATTGGGATGGTGGTTTGGCCGGGCAAGGCAATAATTATCAACGCCGTATTGGTGGTGGATTGTTTGCTGAGTGGGGCGAAATTCATCTAAATTCTTATCCTCAAGCTGACATTTACCCTAATGAAATTTACTTGACTAGCAATGATTTGCAAGTTTATTCAAATATGGGACAAATTCAAAAAAGGGGATATGGTAGTCTGGTTTGTATCAGTCCTAATTAACGTATTGCGACAATTAGTGATGAAACCATATGTATTGTTTAAAATAACTCGGTTGATTGAAATGCGTGACTTAGCAGCGATAAAATCAAGTTTAGCTTTATTGATATCAAAAATGATAATAGCTTGTCTTGGCATTGTTTGTTACAGTGTGAATGCGGGTTTACCTTATGTTGAAGCGGTCGAAACAACAAATACCATACAAGGTTCGGCTCCTTATATCTCTTTCGATGGGGGTAAGACGCGCTCATTTTATACCGATAATCTTTTATCTATCACTTTACCTGATGGGCGAAAATTTACAAAAGCAACCAACACTTCATCAAAGCAAGTACCCATACAATTAAATGGGGAATCGATCAGCGCCAAAGATTTTAAAACCTTAATTCCTGAAAACCAAACATCCGTTTCTTTAACTGAGGTGTTTGCGACTAACGGTTTTTGGTTTGATCAAGATGGTGATGGTGATATCACAGCAACAGGGGATCTTATGTTATCCATTCAAGATGCTAACGGTAAGTCTGTTGCTTTGGATAATGAGTTAACTGATTGTTATGCTCCTTATAGTTTTACGTTGAATCATATGAATGGCACATTATCTACTAAATATGGTCAGCCAAATACGGTTGCATTTGACGCAAATAGTACCACTTACTATTTTTCTCCGCCTAATGGTGCCTGTACTTATTCAGCGGAGCCAAATTTATCAGTCAATGACAGCAAAGGCAACAGTTGGGGCGGAACGGACTATTCAGGACCAGAAAATCAATGGGATGATGCTAAAGGTTTTAAACGGCAATCTTTAACGCATCCAGAATTAAATTTTCCAACTATGGGTGAGAATGGTTTGTTTTTTTATCTGAATTTACTTGATAGTTCAGCACCAGATATGAGCTTTGATAAAATACCCGCTGATTCAGCAATTAATTTAACCATCACTGGTAATGGTTCTAAAGCCAAAATTCAATTAACTGGACCGACAAGTAGCGCTGATGCAGCACAAGCAGCTAAAGCTGCTGTTGCTACGACCTTTATCTTATATAAAGATAAAGCTAAAACCAATAAAATTTATGCTTTCACTATACAAAAATGGTTTATTGTTCAGGCTGAAAATACCAGTATGCTTTTTGACCAAGCAAAACAATATTGTGATAATTTGGGTTATCAAATACCGACTTTACTGCAATTAACTAATGCAAATTATAATACAATTTGGACGGGGGGATTACCCGGGCTAGGTCGTCACTATCAACGCCGGATCGATGGAGGACTGTTTTCTCAATGGGGCGAGACAAACAACTATTATTATCCTGAAAGCCATTTTATTTCCGGCGCTGTTTATTGGAGCGCAAATAGCTTCCAAGAGGGCGGTAAAACTTATTATTTGCAAGTGCACTCTAACATAGGGATGATTGATTATTGGACAGATAAAGCTAAAGTTGCTTGTATTAGTCCTAATTAAGCAAAATAAAAAGGTTTAAATGATGACAAATTTACCGCTAACTAAACATCAACAACGTGCTATGCAAGCCGTAAAAAATTTTGTAGAGCAAAAGCTTGCTCATGATTTTTCAGGTCACGATATGGCACATATTGAACGCGTAGTTAAATTGGCACAAAAAATCTTACTCAATGAGCCCAATGCTAATTATTTTATTGTTGTTTTAAGTGCTTATTTACATGATGTAATTGATGAAAAAGTAGTGTCTAATGTAGAATTAGCGGTTGATGAATTACGTGCTTTTTTAGCATTGCAGGATTTGACAGAACTTGAAATTACCTCTATTTTTTCTATCATCGAAAATATGTCCTATCGGAAAAACCTGAGTGATAAAAAACCATTATCCCTCGAAGGTAAGATTGTACAAGATGCCGATCGACTTGATGCCATTGGCGCAATAGGAATAGGGCGTACATTCTATTATGGTGGTAATAAACATAACATCATGCATGATCCTACGATTTTGCCAAGAATGTCGATGACTGAAGAGAGTTATAAGCAACCTAATACGGTAATTAATCATTTTTATGAGAAACTTCTTTTACTCAAAGGAATGATGAATACACAAACGGCAAAAAAGATCGCAAAGCAACGACATCAATTTTTAGTACAATTTATTAATCAGTTTGAAAAAGAGTGGAGTGGTGATGACTAACTGTACCGCTGTTTAATGTGTTAAATAGTATGGAAGGGGTTTGTGATGACAATAACTATCGATAATAAAATTACTTTAAGTAACAATATAGTAATGCCACAACTTGGTCTTGGTACTTTTAAATTAACTGAATTTGAACAAATATCTCAAGCAATTAAAACCGCTATTAAAGTAGGCTATCGTTCTTTTGATACCGCGCAACTTTACCAAAACGAAAAACAAATCGGTCAGGCGATTAAACAATGTGGTATCGATCGTAGTGAATTATTTATGACTTCAAAAGTGAGCAATGCCAATCAAGGTTACAAAAAAACGTTAGCAAGTTTTGAACAATCGCTAAAAGATTTACAACTTGATTATCTTGATCTGTTTTTAGTGCATTGGCCGCTTCATCATACTTTTTTTGAAACGTGGCGAGCAATTGAAAAGCTCTATGAAGAAAAACGTGTTCGAGCCATTGGTGTGTGTAATTTTCATATCTCACATTTAGAACTACTGGCTAGCCAAGCAAATATTCAGCCTATGATTAATCAAATAGAAATTCATCCCTACTTAACACAAATAGACTTAGTGCGCTACTTACGTAAGCAAAATATTGCAATTGAAGCATGGTCGCCACTTGCTCACAGTAAAATACTCAATGAACCGGTATTAGTTGCAATAGGCGATCGTTATAATAAGTCTTTATCACAAGTTGCCTTACGTTGGCACTTACAAAATGGTTATATTGTGATCCCAAAATCAGCGCATCCGGATCGAATTGCTGAAAATATTAATATTTTTGATTTTGAACTTACCTCTGACGAGATGAGAAAAATCAATTGCTTAAATCAAAAATTACGCACGGGACCTAATCCTGATGATGTGTATAACAATAATGGCTTTTAATTTATCCAGATATGCTCTTTTTAAAAGTAAAAAACTATTTGTTAAAAAGGTACGGGTGCGCCTACTAGCCATAATACAGTCGGTAATGTGATTAAACTTAATAATGTACTGACTAGGGTCGCACTCGAAACTAATTCAGGATGCGTATCAAACTGGACTGACATTAAAGTGGTATTAGCTGCACTTGGCATTGCGGCTAACACAATCAGTACTTGTTTATAAACCGGTGAAATAGGCATAAAGTAGACCAAACAACAAGCGACAAGTGGTGAAATAACCATACGGGTTAATAGCGAAAATGAGAGTTTAGGGTAATCGAGTTGCTTAATCCGAATTTTAGCTAATTGCATACCTAAAATTATCATAATAATCACAATTGATGAATCACCAATCATGCCAATGGATGTCATAATGGATTTTGATAAAGGAATGTGGCACAACTGGAAAATAATACCCAAAAAAGCACCATAAGCTACAGGCATGCGAATGACTTTATTGATGACATCTTTTTGACTGACAATATCGCTACGAGCACTGCCTTTTGCTGCATAGTAGATACCAACGGTACTCATTACAAATTGTTGTAATACCATCATAATAACACCAAGATCAAAGCCTATTGTTCCAAAAAAAACCAGTAGTACCGGCGTACCATAATTACCATTATTCATAAAACAAGAACTAAGAATCATGGCGCAACGTTCTTTGACTGAATAACGCATGATCAACGACCAAATTGAGACAACACTAACTAATAAAAAACATAAGCCAAAAATATAGACAATATAAAATAGATAGTCTGTTGTTAAGGTGTGAGTATAAAACGTTTTAAATGATAAAAAAGGAGAAAGCACATAAAGCGACATTTTTGATAAATTGGCTACATCAAATTTTAGTGCTTTTTGTGCAATAAATCCTACAACAAAAATACAGAAGATTGGAAATAAAATAATAAAAAATTGCATAAACGATATCTTCAAATTGGTTAATTAATTCATCGAATCAATAGTATTTACTATCGAATTTCGTAATATATTACAAGTATTATCATCAAGTGCATTGTTGTGTTTATCTTTCAAAATAAATAAATCTTCAATATGCTCACCGATAGTTGCGATTTTTGCGCTACTTAATGATAACTCTAGTTTTGCAAATACTTCACCGACACAGGCAAGTAACCCCGGCCTATCTAATGCAATTAGCTCCATATAAGTCTGGCTTTCATTAAAGGCAGATAAAAAATTGACTTGTGTGGGCACTGAAAATGAACGCAATCGCTGCTTAGGCGGTTTTATTGTCACCCCTTTATAAACCGGTTGCTGTAAAGCTTTTTCAAGTGATTTTATAATACTGTAATGCCTGTCTGGTTGTAATGTTTGCCCATTTGGTTCTAATACAATAAATGTATCGAGGGCAAAACCTTTCTTATTGGTAATAATTAATGCATCATGAATGCTCAGGTTATGATTATTTAAAATATTGCAAACAGTGGCAAATAGGTAAGGTCTATCCGGTGAATAAATAATTATCTCGCTGCCACCGTGATACGGATCTGGGTTGATTGCTACAAATGTTTGAGTTAAATCATGCTGTAATAGCATTTGCGCATGCCAAACAATCTGTTCAGTTGTATAGCGCAGAAAATAGTCAACACGGTAATCTTGCCACAAATCTTTGATTTTTTGTTCATCGTAATGTTGTTTAAGCAAGGTTTCGAATGCTTCATGTTTGTGTTGGCGAGCAATACTTCGTTGTTCAGGGATATGATGAGCACCTGAGTCGAATGATCGTTTTGCGGTTAAATATAGTTCACGCATTAAACTTTGCTTCCAACTGTTCCAGAGTGTTTCGTTAGTTGCGCACACATCAGCAACGGTTAAACATAATAAATATTGTAAACGGCGCTCACTTTTAACAATCTGAATAAATTCATTAATAACGGCAGGATCTTGTAGATCACGACTTTGGGCTGTGACTGACATAAGTAAATGATAGCGAACTAGCCACACAATTAAGTCGGTATCTTTTGGATCAAGTTTATGTAGTTGGCAAAATTTTTCAACCAGTTTTGCCCCTATTTCAGAATGATCACCATGGTGACCTTTACCGATATCATGAAATAATCCAGTAATGACTAATAATTCAGGTTTTGATAGTTTGGCAAAAACGTTTGAACTGTTCGGGTGTTTTTCTTTACTGGCTTGAGTTTTAAAACTATCAAGTTCAAGTAGCAAGCGAATAGTATGTTCATCAACTGTATAGGCATGGAATAGATCAAATTGCATCATACCTGCAATGTGTTTCCAACCGGGAATATAGACCGTTAAAATACCATATTGATGCATCAGTAATATAGCCTTTTTAATTGCATCTGGGTGTTTAATAATTTTTAAAAATAATGATCTTGCTTTTTCATCTTCACATAGCAAAGTGGTTAACTGTCGCCGTGCTGAACGTAATTGCCTAATTGTGTTTGAGTATAGCCCTGTGATTTGGGGATTAAGCAAGATGGTGTAAAAAAGCTGTATAATCATGACAGGATCTTGTTTGAACAAATTATTGTCTTTTACATCAATCAAGTCATCTCTTGCTTGAAAATATTCATCAATACTATAGCTTTTACTTTGAGCATTAAGTTCAAGTATCGATTCATCAAACAGTTGTAATAACATTTGATTAAGTTCGGTAATATTATGTGCGACACGATAATAATCGTGCATCATTTTTTCAACAGGCGTATTACCTTGACCTTGGTAGCCAAGCATATTAGCAATACTGAGCTGGCGATCAAACAGCAAGCGATTGTCATAACGATTAATCACGCTATGCAGAGCAAAACGCATACGCCAAAGGAACTTGCGACAGGTTTTAAACTCTTCAATATCTTCTGGCGTTAAATAATCAAAATCAGCTATTTTTTTTAAAAACTCACCACCAAAATGACGAATAGCAATCCATTGAATAATTTGCATATCGCGTAAACCGCCTGGGCTATTTTTTAAATCCGGTTCTAGATTATAGCTGGTACTATGATATTGCCGATGTCGTTCTTGTTGCTCTTTAACTTTAGCCTGATAGAAAGCCGCTGAAGGCCAAATTTTATGACTAAAAATCTGTTTTTGCAGCTCTTTTAATAATGAAGCGTTACCACATATTAATCTCGATTCAATTAAATTGGTCATAATGGTGATATCGTTTTTAGCTTCTTGCAAACATGTTTTTAACGTTCTAACACTATGACCAATATCCAAATGTAAATCCCATAGCAAGCGAACTAAATCACCAATTCGTTTTTCAAGATCTTTTGTCAGTGATCTATCACTTAATATTAGAATATCGATATCCGATAAAGGATGAAGTTCTGCACGACCATATCCACCTACGGCAATTAAGGCTAGACGGTTTTGCTTAAACAGTGAAGACACTTGCTCGGGAATTTGGTAGTACTGCCAGAGTCTTTTGAGCAAATCATCAATAAATTGACTCCGTAAATGCACTAATATATCAATGTCAACATGTTGTTTAAATTGGCAAACAGACCAGTTTTGAAATTCTTCAAGTTGCTGTTTTATATAGTGAGTATTTATTTGCTCATCGTTAAAATTAAGCGGTGAGATAGGATAACAAAGATTTGCTTCAGCCATAGCGATTATATCAAATCAAAACAATGTAATGCTAATATCCTTACCCGATTTTAGATAACTGTCAAGCAACGGTTGATTGATATAATGATTGACATTGTTAATGTATAAAAAAAGGAACAAGCGCTTGTTCCTTTGGTGAATAGAAAATGCGGATTGACGCGTTTGATTATAATGAGAAATCACTTAAATCATCTTCATTAATTTCTGAGTCAATTTGTCCCACTAGGTAAGAACTCATTTCCGCTTCTTGTGGGGCAACTTGGACATTGTCAGACACTAACCAGTTATTTATCCAAGGAATCGGATTGGATTTAACTTCGTACGGTAATTTTAGGCCAACAGCTTGCATACGAATATTGGTAATATATTCAACATATTGGCATAAAATGTCTTTATTTAATCCAATCATGGATCCACCTTCAAATAGGTATTCGGCCCACTCTTTTTCTTGATTGGCAGCTTGCAAGAATAAATCATAACAATCTTGTTCGCACTCTTTAGCAATTTCTGCCATTTCGGGGTCATCTTCGCCGCTACGTAATGTATTTATCATGAATTGAGTACCGGTTAAGTGAAGCGCTTCATCACGTGCAATAAGTTTGATTATTTTTGCATTACCTTCCATCAATTCGCGTTCAGCAAAGGCAAATGAACACGCGAAGCTAACATAAAAACGAATGGCTTCAAGCGCATTAACACTCATTAAACATAAGTAGAGCCGTCTTTTGAGTTCGCGCAGATCGATGGTTATGGTTCGATCGTTAACGTTATGCTTGCCTTCACCCAATAAATTATAGTAGCTAGCATAGCTGATAAGATCATCATAATAACCAGCAATATCGCCTGCTCGTTTTTGAATTTCTTTATTGGTGACAATATCATCAAATACGACAGAGGGATCGTTAACAATATTACGAATAATGTGTGTGTATGAACGTGAATGTATCGTTTCAGAAAATGACCAAGTTTCAACCCAAGTTTCGAGTTCCGGAATAGAAATAAGTGGCAGTAAAGCAACGTTAGGGCTACGTCCTTGGATTGAATCGAGTAAAGTTTGATATTTCAAATTACTGATAAAAATATGCTTTTCGTGTTCAGGTAATGCTGCATAATCGATACGATCTTGTGAAATATCGACTTCCTCAGGACGCCAGAAGAAAGACAGTTGTTTTTCGATCAGTTTTTCAAACATTTCATATTTTTGCTGATCATAACGGGCAACGTTAACAGGTTGGCCGAGAAACATTGGCTCTTTAAGTTGGTCATTATGTACATGCGAAAAGGTACTGTAATTCATACTCATAAAAGAACTCCTAACGGGTTTTTTGTTGCTTTTACCGCGACCTTTCGCGACTGCAAAAGACGAGGAAGAATTTTTAGAGAAAGGTTTAAGTTTCTCTAAAACTATTTTTTAGATATTACTGCGTAACATCGAATGTTGCTTAAATTTTGCAAGCTCCGCCTTCACAACCATCATCACTTGCTGTTAGCGCTATATCACCTTGAATATCTTCGGCACCATCACGTGTATTATGATAATAAAGTGTTTTTACCCCAAATTTATAGGCTGTCAATAAATCTGCTAATAGCTGTTTCATTGGAACTTTATCATTAGGGAATTTAGTCGGATCGTAATTAGTATTAGCTGAAATAGACTGATCAATAAATTTCTGCATGATACCAACTAAGTGTAAATAACCCGTATTATTTGGTATTTGCCAAAGTAATTCGTAAAAGTTTTTTAAGTCGTTATAATCCGGTACCACTTGCTTTAAAATGCCATCCTTTGACGCTTTAACACTAATATAGCCGCGAGGAGGTTCAATACCATTGGTGGCATTAGAAATTTGTGACGACGTTTCAGAGGGCATTAATGCTGATAATGTGGAGTTGCGTAATCCATAAGTTTTGATCGATTCTCGCAAGGATTCCCAATCATAATGTAAGGGTTCTTTCGTAATGCTATCCAAATCTTTTTTATAGGTATCGATTGGCAAAATCCCTTGAGAATAAGTTGTTTCATTAAATAATGGGCATGCACCTTTTTCTTTGGCTAAATTATTTGATGCCTTAAGCAGATAATATTGCATGGCTTCGAAAGTGCGATGAGTTAAATTATTGGCGCTGCCGTCGGAATATTTAACGCCATGTTTTGCTAAATAATAAGCATAATTGATGACACCAATACCTAATGTCCGACGGTTGATTGATGAATTTCGAGCGGCAGGTACAGGGTAATCTTGATAATCAAGCAGAGAATCAAGCGCGCGAACGGTAAGATCTGCTAATTCTTCAAAGTCATCGAGTGATTCTATTTTACCTAAATTAAATGCAGATAAAGTACAAAGTGCAATTTCACCCTTTTCATCATTAATATTATAAAGTGGCTTGGTTGGTAACGCGATTTCCATACATAAATTGGATTGATGCACGGGGGCAAGCTCAGGGTTAAATGGGCTGTGCGTATTACAATGATCGACATTTTGGATATAAATACGACCAGTAGATGCGCGTTCTTGCATCAAAAGTGAAAATAACTCGACAGCTTTCACGATACGTTTGCGAATATTTACATCTTGTTCATATTGCTGATAAAGAGACTCAAATTTATCTTGATCAGCAAAGAAAGCATCGTAGAGCCCAGGCACATCTGATGGGCTAAATAGTGTTATATTTTCATTTTTAATAAGGCGTTGATACATTAATTTATTAATTTGTACACCATAATCTAAATGACGAACCCGGTTTTCCTCAACTCCTCGGTTGTTACGTAATACAAGTAAACTTTCAACTTCTAGATGCCAAATTGGATAAAATACCGTAGCTGCACCGCCTCGTACGCCACCTTGGGAACAAGATTTAACCGCTGTTTGGAAATATTTATAAAATGGAATACAACCCGTATGGAATGCTTCACCACCGCGAATTGAACTACCTAATGCACGAATACGGCCCGCATTGACACCAATACCTGCTCGCTGAGAAACATATTTAACAATGGCACTTGCCGTTGCATTGATTGAATCTAAACTGTCATCACATTCAATTAAAACACAAGAACTAAATTGTCGCGTAGGGGTACGAACACCAGCCATAATTGGCGTTGGCAGTGAAATCTTGAACGTTGACACTGCATCATAAAAGCGTTTGATGTAATTTAGACGTGTATCTTTAGGGTAATTGGCAAAAAGACAAGCGGCAACTAAGATATATAAAAATTGTGCGCTTTCATATATTTCACCTGTTACACGATTTTGTACTAAGTATTTACCTTCGAGTTGTTTTACCGCTGCATAAGAAAAATTCATATCGCGCCAATGATCGATTATTTTATCCATTGCTTCGAACTCTTCTTGCGTATAATCTTCAAGTAAGTGTTTGTCGTAGCGTTTAGTGTCGACTAACTTTTTGACATGTTCATAAAGTGGCGGTGGTGTAAACTGATTATAAGCTTTCTTACGTAAATGAAAAATGGCTAAACGAGCGGCTAAATATTGATAGTCAGGGGTTTCTTGCGAAATAAGATCGGCAGCAGCCCTTATGATTGTTTCGTGAATATCGGACGTGCGAATGCCGTCATAGAATTGAATATGTGAGCGCAATTCAACTTGTGATACTGAAACATTTTCTAATCCTTCGGCTGCCCAAGTGATGACTTTGTGAATTTTATCTAGATTTATGGGTTCTTGTTTACCATTTCGTTTTGTTACGAGTATTGATTTATTCATTTTTTTATCCAGTTTATCCCGTATTTCAGTGGGAGTTATGATAATTGATATTTATCAAAATATACAATATATAGTACCTATTAATCATTTTATTACTATATGTAGTGTATTTATTAAGCGATAATTAAAATTTTTTAGTTAAAATCAACTATGATTATGTTCAAAAGGGTGGGGCAGTTAAAAAAATGAAATCAGCGAAAAAGGGAGGTGAGAGCATAAAAACATGCAATTATAGGAATGATAAGATCTACCTATGGATAAGTAGATCTAGTTTAAGGGTAAGTATACTTTTACCATTCTTGACCTGGAGGTATAGAAACACATACACCATTTTTATCTTCATTTTCGTTTGCACGGCAATGATATTTAGCATTATAAGTGTGCATATCACAAAATGTACCCGGTTGATGTGTTTGAGCATCAATGGCTTCTGGATCCCATACATACCAGCGACTAAAAATATTAGATTGATTTTTAGCCGGTCCATATGAACCCGGATATTTATCCTGACTAGGGTCGCCCCATTCACCAAATAAAGAACCAATTTCACGCGTATAGTCAGAAGAACCAGCTCTATTACCATAAGGCGCATTACTTAATTCTTTGGGTTCAGTTATGCGATAGTTACCTGGCTTATCTCTACATTCGGCAGCTACCGCTTCGGCAGTGTCTCTGACGCCAATGATATTGCCTTTGCTATCTAGAGCTTGTTTCCAAGCTTCATACCATTTTTTTATTTTGAATCCATATCTAATAGATTTATGAGTGTTTTTATTTTTCCCTTCTATGATAATTGTAAACCCATCAGAATTCATAGCTTCGACATATTGCCAAGCTTGTTTTGAATCTCTAGCTATTGGTGTATTTAAATATACCGTAACTGTATCACTATTATTGGTAATCGTTGCAAGTTCACTCCCTTGTTTTACCGACCAATCATAGTTATTAGCAAGCCCATTTTGGGCCAAAAGTAAGTCAAACTTAGCGCCATAAAATCCCGTAGTTGGAAAGTTTTTGTCTAAATCTGTATTTGATTGAATTAAAAAACCAAAATTTTTATTCCATTGGTTTTTAGCACTATTAGCGGCTGTAGATGGTGTTAGTTCTGGTTTTGCGTAACAAAATCCAGTATCTTCTAAAACAGTATACATTTTCGATGGTTGCGTAATAAAGGTCTCGTTAGGATATTCATTATCATCGGGTATACCAAATTTTGAGAAAAGAAGTAAGTCTGCTGTCAGTTTTACTTTATAAGGACTGTACATTCCTTTTTGTGATAAGGAACAAAAAGTATCTGTTGCTGTAGGTATAAATTCAACTAATTGATTTTTAGCATTGGTATAATACCAAGTCATAGTAATTTTATCTTTAGCACTTAAAAAATCGAGTTGATCCCCATCGTTATCATAATATTGGTTTTCGTTAGGTTGTTTTATTGGGGCTATTTTAAATTTATCTTTAAATGGATAACTTGTTTGCAGGGGAATAGTATCGACTTCGCTACCGTAGTAATTGAGATCATCAACAGTTAAACCGAAAAGCTCAAGATCATCGATATTATTTTCTATTTCGGTAGACAAAGATGGACGCATACCATGAATGATTTGCACTGTTTGTGACGTTAAATAAGCATAACCTATTGGTGAAAATTGTAATAACAGTAATAATTTACAAATTATTTTTGCTAGTTTTTTAACATTTAATTGATTCACTTTTATATCCCTTTCCATCACTAATTATCTTTACTTAAAATTAATTCATTGTTATTTATGATGTTATTTTTGTAATTTTATTAATAATGCTAATAAATTTTTATCATGTTCAATAAATCAGCCGGGATAATTATAATTCAAATAATAGGTTTAGTCGATCAATAAGATCGTAATGATCGTTAATTCCTTAAATTGATACGTTATTATTCAAAAATATGTTAAAAAATAGTTATATAATTAATAATTTAGTGTAATTAATAAAAAAGCCCCACGACATAAAAATATGCTATTGGGGGGGGTATTGATATAAAAAGTTATTTGTTTAGCGGTAAAAAGAAAGGAGGGTCTTGATACGAATATCAATTTGTATCACTTTCAGCAACAGCCGTACATACCCCCGCTTTTCTATCTGTTTCAGCGGAACAGTGATATATGGCGTTGTAGGTATGTAAGTCACAATAAGCTTTTTTATTCGGGTCGTACAACCAAATTCTTTTGTATAACGTTGATTGCGTAGCTGCTGGGGCCCAAGAGTTTGGGTAAGCGGTTTGTGATGGATCGCCCCATTCACCAAGTAATGTCCCAATTTCTCGAGTAAACACGACTCTAGTACCAACGACATTAGATGTGGCATTACTGACTTCATCAGGGTAGCTGATACGATAATGTCCATTTAAAGTTTTACATGCTTTGGCTATATTCGGTGCGGTATCTATTGTTGCTTTCGGCATACCAATATTGGCTTTATTATAGCCTGAAAACCATTTAGTTAACGTAAACATATAGTTAAGGTTATAGTTTGTCGTCTTATTGTGACCTTGAATAAGCACTTTATAACCCGTACCTGATCCGATAACATATTGCCAAGCTTTACCTGTATCTTTAGCTTCATCAGTATCAAATGCAACGGTAATCTTATTTGAAGTTGGATTTACCTTCACAGTTGCAAGCTCACTACCTTGGATAATTTTCCAATCATAATTGCTGGCAAGTTCCTGTTGATTAAGTAACAAATCAAATTGAGCGCCATAAAAACCCGTTGTGGGAAAGTTTTTGTCAAATTCGCTAACGGACTGAGTCAAAAATCCATTTTTTTTATCCCATTGATTGGCAGCACTAGCGGTTGCTGCTGTAGGTAATAATACGGGTTTTGCATAACACACACCTGCTTCTTTCAATATTGAATAAGTTTTAGCAGGATGAGCAGAAATAAGTTCGTTGGGGTATTCGTTAGCATCGGGATCACCAAATTTTGAAAATAGAAGCAAATCAGCCGCTAATTTAACTTTATAGGGACCCACGATTTTACTTTGTGCTAATGAACAAAAAGTATCGGTCGTTTTGGGTGTGAATTGCACTAATTTATTTTGCGCATTGGTATAGTACCAAGTCATTGTAATATCATGAACAGCGCTTAAAAAATCCAGCTGATCACCATCTGGATCGACATATTGGTTGCTATCAGGTTGTTTAATATTTGCAACTTTAAATTTATTGATAAATGGGTAACTTGGCACCAGGGGTATGTTATCGACTTCTTCATTGCCATAATAATCTAATCCCTCAAAGTTTAAGCCAAATAGTGCTAAATCATCGATATGTTGTTCGATGTCTGAAGATAAAGATGGATGACTGCCATGAATGGTTTTAACTGTTTGTGCGATTAAAAATGCATAGGTTAGTGGGGGAAAGGGTAATAAAAGAACGAAAAAGAAAATTACTTTGAACTGCTGTTTATTCATTAAACTGGTCACTGCTATATTCCTTATATTACTTTTATTATATCTATTGCTGTAAAAATATATTGGTAAATCGAAAATAACGAGCGGCGCGGATTATATCTAAAGCAATAAAATTTGTCTATTAATAAATTGAAATTAATAAATAATACCTTTTTTATGGGGTGGATTTTAGGGTGCAAGGTAAGAATAGTTTGACTAAAAATAGCGAAACTCGATTAAAAAGATTATTTTTTTTGAGTTTTATAACGTTGATTTGGGCTAGCTTGATTTTGTGCATCTAACCAGGCAAGTTTATCAGCATAATTTTTTTCAGCACCACGTTCAGTAGGATAATAGTATTTGCTATTAGCCATTTCTGGTGGAAAATAATTTTCGCCAGCAGCAAAGGCATTGGGTTCGTCATGCGCATAACGATATTGTGCACCATAACCTAACTTTTTCATTAAATTCGTTGGCGCATTGCGTAGGTGTTCAGGAACGTCATAATCGGGTTTTGATGTTGCATCTTTCATCGCTTGGTTAAATGCAGAATAAACAGCATTACTTTTTGGTGCGCAAGCAAGGTAAACAATAGCTTGTGCAATTGCGCGTTCTCCTTCTGCCGGACCAACTCGCGTAAAACAATCCCACGCGGCGAGTGCCACTTGCATGGCTCTTGGATCGGCATTACCAACATCTTCCGAGGCAATAGCTAATAATCGACGAGCAACATAAAGCGGATCGCCACCGGCGGTAATAATTCTTGCATACCAATAAAGCGCTGCATCGGGTGATGAGCCTCGAATCGATTTATGCACGGCCGAAATAAGATCATAATAGCGATCACCTTGATTATCGAATCTGGCACTTCTTTCACCTATCACTTCTTTAAGTAATTCTGGCGTTAGTGCCTGACCATCAGACATATCGACTAATAATTCAAGTGTATTCAGTGCGCGCCTAGCATCGCCACCTACAAATTCGGCAATCTGTTTTTTAGTTTCGTCCGGTAAAATAATATTTCGATTACCATATCCGCGCTCAGGATCGTCCATGGCTTGTTGTAAAATCAGCTCTATATCATTATTGGTCAAGGATTTTAGCAAATAAACTCTTGCTCTTGATAGTAATGCGGAATTTAATTCAAATGAAGGATTTTCTGTTGTTGCACCAATAAAAGTGACGGTGCCATTTTCCACATAAGGTAAAAAAGCATCTTGCTGGCTTTTATTAAAACGATGCACTTCATCGACAAATAAAATTGTACGAATCCCTGCTTGCTGATTAATTTTAGCGCGCTCAATCGCTTCTCGAATATCTTTAATACCTGACGTTACAGCAGATATTCTTTCAACTTTGGCATTGGCATGATGAGCAATAATTTCGGCTAATGTTGTCTTTCCCGTGCCTGGTGGACCCCACAATATCATGGAGTGTAAATTGCCTGCTTTGATAGCTTTAGGTAATGGTTTATCTTCGCCAAGTAACTGAGATTGCCCGATATACTCCGATAAATCCCGCGGGCGCATCCTAGCCGCTAACGGTTTAAATTCATCAGTGCTAAACTCAAAAGATAGGCTAGGCATAGTAAATATTTATCCAAATTTATAAAATTGGAGCTATTATATACTGCTTATTGGTTAAGTGAAAAATAAAAGAAAATATCTTTCTTAGCTAATTGAAAAACGTTAATATTTTAAAATAATTTTGATCTCACAATTAATTTAAATATTGCCAAATAAAAATAAAAGGATTAGGCATGAAAAAGATTTTAGTGTTAATAGGGTTGTTGGTTAGTGTATCGGCATGGGCAGGCGATAAAGAAGTACTGCAACAACGTTTAGACAAAATAGATGGCTTTTATGCGCGGTTTTCTCAAGATGTGAAAACCGCTGATAATCAAGTAGTACAACAAGGTAAAGGGGATTTGTGGGTAACAAGACCTTATTACTTTAATTGGACAATGAATGAACCAGATGAAACATCTATTATTTCAGATGGAAAAAATATGTGGGTCTATACGCCAGCGGTTCAGCAAGTAAGTGTGATGGATTTAAAAAAGGCTGTCGATAACCGATTAATGTTACTTATTACAGATAGCCATAATCCTATTTGGAATGCGTATAATGTCACACGAAAGCAAGACTCATTTACATTAAAACCAACAGATGGGACCAATCAAGACTTTGTTATCTCGGTGTTACCAACAGGCATGATTTCTAGTTTTACGATTATTGAAGAAGATGGACAGCGCAGTTTTTATGATTTGTCGCGTCAAACACTTGGCAAAGTTTCATTAGAAAAGTTTCAGTTTACTCCACCTGCTGGTGTCACCATTGATGACCAACGATAATTATCTAGAGTAATAAAACATAATAACAGATAACAAGCTGGCGAAAGGCACCCGCTTGTTACTATGTGTATTTGATTGAATTGACATTAATAATTATTTTGAACATTAATGAAGAAGATTATTCATAATCTTCTTCATTAATACTCACAACAGGATTATCGGAAAATAAATAGTGGTCACGTTTAGTTTCAAAATCCTCACTTGCCGCGTCAAATAGCATCTTTTTCGTGTTTTCTAAATGTTGCCACATAGCTAATTTAGCCGCTTTAGGATCGCGATTGATTAACGCTTCTAAAATTTTATCGTGCTCTTCCCACCAACTTTCAATGTCCTGTTGTTTGACATGTTCGTGAAGCTTTTTCCATAAAGGATTTAAAGTTCTTTGTTGCCATGCCTCTTGCACAATGGTTATCAGTGCCGTGTTACGCGTTATCATGGCAATTTGGGTATGGAATTTTAAATCCCAATTAGAATCACGATAATGATCTTCTTTTTTAGCATTATGCTGAATTTCTAATAAATTGACGATATCATCTTTAGTGATCTGTGTGGCAGCAAATTCTGCAATATTGCTTTCAATAAGTTGACGCGCTTGCAGTAATTCAAATGGTCCAGTTGTTGCAAAATTCAAACCAACTGGAGAGTCAATAAGATTAGATTGCATACTGTTAGCTATAACATGAATACCTGACCCTTTTCGAGCATCAACAAACCCTTCAACTTCCAGCATTATAATGGCTTCTCTAACTACTGAACGGCTCACTTTTAGCTCTTCACAAATTAATCTTTCCGAAGGTAATTTGCTACCTACTGGGTAAATACCTTTAATTATGCGGTTTTTTAATTCGGTTGCGATAATTTGGTAAAGCCTTTGATATTCGTTTTGTTCTTGGGCCATGATGACTTTGATATAGCTCCTTAATTAATCATCGCCTTAAAATAACATCTAATTGCTTGGAGTTAAATAAGATTGTTTCATTTTTTTCACATAGAACACCAATCATCAATGTTGGCAGACAAATAAAAATCCTATCAGATATTTTTATGTTTAAATTATGTGATATATGTCAACTTTTTAAGTTATCAGACATGTTATTATGCCGCGCATTATTATATTGGGCGTGGTGAAAAGTATAAAACAATAACAATCTGCGTTGATATGTGATCACTTTAATAACGATAAGAATAATACTTGGTCATCTAACACCTAATTTGATAGCTGTTGGCATACCTGTTTTAAAAGCAGTGATAGATATGACAACGCAACACTATTGTTATGTTGTTGCTGTGTATTGGGCTTATTAAATCATTATCCAACCGTGAACGGATTTACCAATATAGCAGTTTGGCTTCATGCTAGTACTATTTTTGCTTTAATTGTTGGTGCGCTAGCCAATAACATTGGCTTTATTAAGCCATTAGTTATTTTAAGTTAACTTTATTTTTTAGCCACTGTTGCAGTTTAGACAAATTTTAAAGGCACTATCAACAAATATAACGAATAAATTGATCTGATTACACACGATTTTATGTCATCAGATACTTAATTATTATTGGGAGAATAAAATGAGTTTTTTAACTGAAAATTTTTTACTAGATACCGAGTTTTCTCGTCAGCTTTATCATGACTATGCAGCTGATCAACCCATTTTTGACTATCACTGCCATTTACCACCGGAACAAATTGCAAAAGATTATCAGTTTAAAAACTTATATGACATCTGGCTTAAAGGTGATCATTACAAATGGCGCGCTATGCGTACTAATGGTGTTGCTGAAAAATTCTGTACAGGAACAGATGTCAGTGATTTCGAAAAATTCAAAGCATGGGCTGAAACTGTGCCCCATACTATTGGTAATCCTTTATATCATTGGACTCACTTAGAATTACGCCGACCATTTGGAATAGATAATATTTTATTGTCGCCATCAACGGCTGAAACTATTTGGAACAAATGCAATGTAATGCTCGAAACTAAAGCGTTTTCTGCACGTAGCATTATGAAAAAAATGAATGTCAAAATGGTAGGGACAACCGATGATCCTATTGATGATTTAATCCACCATAAAACCATTGCCCAAGATAGTTCATTTGATATTAAAGTTCTACCAAGTTGGCGCCCAGATAAAGCATTTAATATTGATTCAGAGTTTTTTGTAGCTTATATCGAAAAATTATCTGCTGTCGCTGATGTGGCTATTACTAATTTCCAACAACTTTGCCAAGCATTATCAAAACGTATGGATTATTTTGCTGCGCATGGATGTAAAGTTTCGGATCATGCATTAGATGTAGTTGTTTATGAAGAAGCGAGTGAAAAAGAGTTAGATGCCATCTTAGCTAAACGATTAACAGGTGCAATGTTAAGTACCAAAGAAACAGCACAATTCAAAACTGCAGTCATAATCTTTTTAGGTAGTGAGTATAACAAACGTGAATGGGTGCAACAGTACCACATTGGTGCGTTACGGAATAACAACTCAAAAATGTTTAAGTTAATGGGGCCAGATGTCGGTTTTGATTCTATTAATGATTCACCTATAGCGCAACCGCTTTCTCGATTATTAGATGCGCAAGCTAAGCAAAATGCACTACCTAAAACAATACTCTATTGTTTAAACCCGTCTGATAACGAAATTGTAGGCACCATGATAGGTAATTTCCAAGGTGAAGGTGTTCGCGGCAAAATGCAATTTGGTTCAGGCTGGTGGTTCAATGATCAAAAAGACGGCATGATTCGCCAAATGACACAACTTGCTCAGCTCGGCTTATTAAGCCGTTTTGTGGGTATGTTAACCGATAGTCGTAGCTTCCTTTCGTATACTCGTCATGAATATTTTAGACGTATTTTATGTCGAATGGTGGGGCGTTGGGTAGAAGACGGTGAAGCACCACGCGACATCGAATTATTAGGTCAAATGGTTAAAAATATCAGTTTTGACAATGCGAAAAACTATTTTGGTATTGAACTAAGCTAAAAAGCATTAAGTCGTTGTAATTAGATTAATTAAAGAAGAGTTAGAGTAATGAAAACATTAAACAGAAATGATTTTCCGGGTGCAAAATATACGACACGTGTTGTTCAATTTGGCGAAGGTAATTTTTTACGTGCTTTTTTAGATTGGCAATTAGATATCTTAAATGAAAAAACAGATCTTGATGCGGGCGTAGTCATTGTTCGTCCACTAAATACTGATTTTCCACCTTCATTAAGTATTCAAGATGGCTTATACACCACATTGATTCGTGGCTTAAACGAAAAAAACGAAGCAGTAAAAGAGTTTAGAATGATTCGCTCAGTGAATAATGAGATAAATGTCTATACTCAATACGATGAATATCTTGAATTAGCAAAAGATCCCAATATCCAATTTATTTTTTCGAATACAACAGAAGCCGGCATTAGTTACGTTGAGGGGGATAAATTAACCGATCGCCCTGCGGCTAGCTATCCAGCTAAATTAACCGCTTTTTTATATGAAAGATTTACTCACTTTGCGGGCAGTAAAGCGAGTGGTTTAATTATTATTCCGTGTGAACTGATTGATTACAATGGTGATGCGCTTAAAAAACTTGTATTAAAGTATGCTAAACAATGGAACCTGTCTGACAAGTTTATTGCATGGATCGAAAATGACAATGTATTCTGTTCTACACTTGTCGATAGAATTGTACCGGGTTACCCAAAAGCACAAATTGCTGAGCTTGAAGCTGAACTAGGTTATAAAGACAATTTTATCGATTCTGCTGAATATTTCTATCTTTTTGTTATTCAAGGACCGCAATGGTTAGCTCAAAAATTATGCCTTGATAAATGCAATATGAATATCAAAATTGTGGATGATATTAAGCCGTATAAAGAGCGAAAAGTCGCTATTTTAAATGGTGCCCATACAGCTTTAGTGCCAGTTGCTTATCTATCTGGGATTGATACAGTTGGTGAAGCAATGAATGATCCACAAATCTTATCTTATATTAAAGAGACTATTTTTGATGAAATTATCCCTGTTTTAGATTTACCACATCAAGAATTAGTGGATTTTGCCCAGTCTGTGATTAGCCGTTTTAAAAACCCATTTATTGAACATCAATTAATGTCGATAGCTTTAAATAGCATGACTAAATTTAAAACGCGTATTCTTCCACAATTAATCGCTTATCAAAAAGAAAAAGGTGTTTTACCAACCCATTTAGTTTTCGCATTTGCCGCATTGATGGCTTTTTATCGTGGGGTGAGAAACAACCAAACCTATCCATTACAAGATGATGCTACTTGGTTGGCGCGTTTTCACAACGGTTGGGCAAATGTAGCCGAAGGTAAACAAACTATAGATCAACTTGTACACACGATATTAAGCGATAAAGCCCATTGGGAACACGATTTATTAACTATTCCGCAATTAGCACAAACCATAACGCAATATTTAACGGTCATTACCCAAGATGGTATGCGTCAAGCAATTGAAAAATGCGTTGTGAGTAGCAAATAAAATGAGCGATGTAATGATTAAATTTATAAAAATAAATAATAAAGATAATGTTGCGGTGGCGTTATCTGATTTAGAAGCACATGAAGAAAATGTTATTGTTGATGGTCATACCATTGATTTAAAACAACCAGTCAAACAAGGGCATAAATTTGCCCTTCAAGATATAGCACAAGGTGACAATATCATTAAATATGGTTTGCCGATAGGCCATGCAACTTGTGCAATTAAAGCCGGTGAGCATATTCATTCACACAATTTAAAAACTAATTTAAGTGATATTGATGATTATAAATATCATCCTCAGATAGCAAATAATGACTCTTTACATGCCATACCAGATAAAGAAATCAATATTTATCGTCGTAAAAATGGTGAGGTTGGTATTCGTAATGAATTATGGATTATTCCGACTGTAACTTGTATTAATGGTATTGCTCAGCAAATTGTTAAACAATTTTGTGCAGAATTAAATAATCAATTAGAAATTGATGGGATTACCGTTCTTGAACATCCTTATGGGTGTTCGCAACTCGGGCAAGACCATAAAAATACTAAAATTATTTTACAAGATTTAGTCAAACATCCTAATGCAGGTGCTGTACTGGTTATTGGATTAGGTTGTGAAAATAATCAGATTTCGGCGTTCAAAGCCGATTTGGGTGACTATGATGCGTCACGAGTACGGTTTCTTATTGCTCAGCAAGAAGAAGATGAAATCGAAGCCGCATTGGTTCATTTAAGAGAACTTTACGCTGTCATGAAAAACGATAAGCGTGAAGCCGGTCGTTTGAGTGAATTAAAATTTGGGTTAGAGTGCGGTGGATCGGATGGTTTTTCAGGTATTACCGCAAACCCGATGCTAGGTCTTTTTTCTGATTATGTGATTGAACATGGTGGGACTAGTGTGCTCACTGAGGTGCCAGAAATGTTTGGTGCTGAAAATATTTTAATGTCGCATTGCATTGATGAATCGACTTTCGATAAAACAGTTCAGATGATTAATGATTTTAAACAATATTTTATTTCGAATAATCAACCTATCTACGAAAACCCTTCGCCAGGGAATAAAGCCGGTGGCATTACCACGTTAGAAGAAAAATCACTGGGTTGTACCCAAAAAGCAGGGGGCAGTAAAGTGATTGATGTGCTTAAGTATGGACAAATGTTAACTAAGCATGGTTTGAATTTACTCAGTGCTCCAGGGAACGATGCTGTTGCCACTGGCGCTTTATCCGCAGCTGGTTGTCACATGGTGTTATTTACCACTGGTCGAGGAACGCCTTATGGTGGCATTGTGCCAACCGTCAAAATTGCAACCAATACACAATTGGCAGAGAAGAAGGTGAATTGGATTGATTTTAATGCCGGAAAATTAATTCAAGGCATTTCAATGAAAACAGTGTTAACAGAATTTATTGATTACATAGTGCAGGTAGCTAATGGACAACAAACTTGTAATGAAAAAAATAATTTCAAAAATTTAGCCATCCTTAAAAGTGGCGTAACCCTCTAAGACTAAATTTTTATTCAAAAATAAATCATGTCGTTAAGTCCTTGCGGACTTAATGCTAGGGGCCCGTTTTTTTTATAAATTATATAGGTATCATTCATGACGAATAAAAAAGAGAGAAAAATCACATGGTTAGTAAGATTCTCGTATGGAAGTGGTAATTTAATTGGCAGTGGCGCTTTAGCAATTAGTGGGGCTTGGCTGCTTTATTTTTATACCACTTTTTGTGGCTTAAGTGTCGTTCAAGCAGCATTAATTTTTTCTATTGCAACTTACTTGGATGTCATTCTTAATCCATTAATGGGGTTTATTACTGACAACTTTTACCAAACAAAAATAGGACAACGTTTTGGGCGCCGCCGATTCTTTATTTTAATTGGCATACCTTTAATGCTCATCTATCCAATGTTATGGATTGATGGTATGGGGTTTTGGTATTACTTAATAACTTACATCTTATTTGAAATCATCTATACCAGCATTATGATCCCATTTAATACCTTACCAGTTGAAATGACATCTAACTTTTCACAGCGTACTTATTTGACTGGTTCAAAAGCAATGTTTGGTAAAGTAGCTAACTTTTTAGGTGCTGCCATACCTGGCATCTATTTTTACTATTATAGTAAAGATTCAGCAACGCCTTTCTTATTAACGGGGATCACTTACGCAGCGATTATGATCGTCGCGTTGATTTTACTGTATTGTAATAGTTGGGAAAAACCTAAAGAAGAAGTAAAAGATGAATCTGTACATAGCTTTTTTGAAGCTATTAAAAAGCTTATTATCGACATCTTATCAACATTTCGTATTAAAACGTTTAGAACGCATTTAGGCATGTATCTATTTGGGTTTGGTGCTGAATGGTTATTTACCGCCGTATTTACCTATTTCATTGTGTTTAGTTTAGGTGAACCTCGCTCATTTGTCGCTTCAATGAACTCGTTAAGCAGTATTTGCCAGCTAGTTTCGACAGCCTTTTTTATGATGTATTGTGCTAAAAAAGGCTTTAAAAAACCGTTTATTATTGCATTACTCATTGTAATTTCATCGATGATTGGTTATGTCGGTATTTATTATCTTAACTTGCCAAATATCACTTGGATTGTTGTGGGTATTACCATTTGGTTTGGTCTAGGTACGGGGGGCGTATATTACATTCCCTGGAGTGTCTACGTATTTTTGGCTGATGTTGATGAAGTGGTAACTAATCGACGTCGTGAAGGGGTTTATGCTGGTGCAATGACTATGGCGGGTAAATTAGTTCGCGCTTCAATTGTATTTGTACTTGGTATTATTTTAAGTGCATATGGTTTTGAATCAAAATCTCATGTTCAGCCACAAAGTGCAATTGATGCTATTAATGGCATTATTTTATATGGTGTTGTTGGAATGGCACTTATTGGTGCTTTCTTCGCTTGGAGAATGAAGCTTGATCATGCAACGCATTCAATCATTATTAATGAAGTTGCTCGTATTCGCGAAGGGGGAAAAATGGCTGATGTTACGCCAGAAACTAAAAAAGTTGTTGAAGAATTATCAGGGATTGCTTATGAAAATTGCTTTGGCAATAACAACATTGGTTTTAAATCAAAAAATACCCAAGCAAAATAACATTCATTGAATAAATGGCTAGGATTAGCCAGTAATGCGAGTCCTGATTTTAGCCATATATCGTGAACTGTCCGCTACCCGATTAGTGGATAGTTCACAAAGTAACACGTAAAGGATAAAAAATGACGACTGTTTCAGTTAAAGATTTTGGTGCAATTGGTGATGGTACTACAATAAATACCTTAGCTTTTGCAAAGTCGATACAACATATTGAACAACGAGGTGGAGGAACTTTAATTGTTCCAGTTGGCACCTATTTTACCGGAGCTATTAAACTTTGTAGTAATCTAACATTAGAGATTGAACAAGGTGCAACGTTATTGTTTTCCGATGATGCTAAAGATTATCCCGTGGTCAATTCTCGTTGGGAAGGGGTAAAACAAGATGTATATATGCCATGTATATATGGTCATAATATTGAGAACGTAACAATCACCGGCGGTGGAAAAATCGATGGTAATGGCAAAAAATGGTGGCATACTTTTCGCAACGATCGCAGTAATCTTAAATACCCTAGACCTTATTTGATCGGATTTGATTTTTGCGAGCGTATCACGATTGAAAAACTATTTTTAACACAATCACCAAGTTGGACCGTTCACCCAATGGAGTCAAACAATGTGGTCGTTGATAATATTTCGATTCTTAATCCAGCTGATTCACCAAATACGGATGGTATCAATCCTGAATCTTGCCGTAATGTGAGAATTTCAAATTGTTATATTGATGTTGGTGATGATTGTATTGCAATTAAAGCAGGTACAGAAGAAACGGTTGATAAAAGCGCTTGTGAAAACATATTAATTACTAACTGTAATATGATTCATGGACATGGTGCAGTGGTATTAGGGAGTGAAATGAGTGGGTGTATTCGTAATGTGACCATTACTAACTGCGTATTTCAAAAAACCGACCGTGGTGTAAGGTTTAAAACCCGTCGTGGTCGAGGTGGTACTATTTCGGATATCACCTTTAGTAATATCATTATGGACGAAGTATTATCGGCATTTGTGATGAACTATTATTACTATTGCGGCCCTAAAGGTAATGATCCCATTGTCTGGAATAAAGCAGCATTACCAGTTAATGAACAAACACCCGCATGTCATAATATTAGTTTTTCTAATATTATTGCCAAAAATGTACGTGCTTATGCTGGATTTTTATATGGTATACCTGAATCGCCAATAGCCAATATTTCGTTTGATAATATTCGAGTATCGATGCAAATTAATGCGCAAGCAGGTGAAGTTGACATGTTTAAAGATGTCAAACCCGAAGCGGGTAAGGGCTTTTTTATTGAAAATGCCGACACCATTTTATTTAACAATGTTATTGTTGATAATGTCATTAGCGAGCCACTTAGTATCAAAAACAGTACAGGTGTACATGTTAATCAATCATTTATTAAACAAGACGGTAAATTATTGCCGCTTAATGCTTAATGGTTTTTCATCAAAATAACCGCGAGAATGCGGTTATTTTTAATTATTTTTTATGTTATTACGGGTTTGAATCTGTCGATTTTATCAAACGTTTTATCACTATTTAGAGATATTATTGCTAATAATAGAACAAAAACAAATCTGGGTAATTTTATTAAAAGGCTGTTGTTTATTATCAATCTTAAATAAAAACAACATATAATGTTGATAAATATTGCAGAATGATGATGTTTATTGGCTACTCAGTCTTACCTTCAAACTAATCTTTTTTTGTGCAAACAATCAATGGCTAGGTTTAAGGTAAATATTGTACTTTTAAGGCTACTTCACTTGTCACTTGTTAGTGTTACCATTAAATAGACCTAGTCACAATTATTTATATCCATCAAAGCGAACTTTAAAGGCTGAGAATGCGTTATTTTTGTTTTAAATCCCTTACAACTATCACATCCCGAAAAAGCATGCTTAATCCTATTTTGTAAAATAGTTTTAGGTTATTTAACAATCCGTTGCAAATGACGAACTTTTATCAAAATGCGCAACGAAATCAATATACTAAAAATATGTCACGTTACTGGCTATATCGTTAGATTGTCATTGGCATAATATTTTTAGTGTTTCATTTGTCATCCTTTTAATTTTTATCTCTGATTTATTTCATTTTGTTTGTGGCAACAAAATAACTTTGATGTTGATCACATTTATCTAATAAACCTTTTAAAGCTAAATTTTTAGCTATTCATACTCAATTTCAGTTGTTCACTTTTTAAAGGATAAATTATGACAAATACCTTCTATCAAAAGCCAACTTATTGGTTCGCTTCATGTTATAGCTTTATGTACTATGCAGCAGGGAGTTTTGTTTTTTCTTTTTATGCAATATGGCTAAGTAAGGAGATTGGTTTAACGGCTAAACAAACCGGAATTATTTATTCGTTTAATTACTTTATCTCGTTAATTATTATGATTATTTATGGTGTTTATCAAGATAAATTAGTATTAAAAAAGCATTTAATTTGGTTTCAAAGCATCATTATTACTTGCGCTGCGCCCGCGTTAATTTATGTCTATGAACCGCTATTACGGCATAGTTTTTATATTGGTGTCGTTTTTGGTAGCTTCTTTTTAGGTTTTGGTTGGGTTGCTGGTATGGGGTTGATTGATTCCTATTGTGAAAAAATCAGCCGTGCTTTTGATTTTGAATTTGGACAATGCCGTACTTGGGGTTGTATTGCTTACGCTGTAGGAACATTTATTGCTGGCATCTTAATTAGTATTAATCCTCATCTCAATTTTTGGGCGGCATCAGTAGTGGGTGTTTGCTTTATGATATTAAATCTGAATTTTAAACCGGATTTAAGTAAATCATCGGCAGCAGTCTTTCAAAAGAAAGATAAGTTAAGTTTTAATGAGATTATTTCAGTGTTTGCGCTTAAAAAGTTTTGGATATTTGTGATTTATGTGCTTGGTACTTATAGCCTTTATAATATTTACGATCAACAGTTGTTTCCGGTTTACTTTACCCAGCAATTTACTGATGTGAATGATGGTTATCGGTTATACGGCATATTAAATTCATTCCAAGTATTTTTAGAAGCAGCCGTGATGTTTTGTGTGCCATTTGTGGTTAACCGTGTTGGTGCGAAAAACGCCTTAATTTTTGCCGCTTTTATTTCAGCATCTCGAATCTTTTTAACCGGTCATGTCGAGAGCATTGCCATTATTTCAGTGATTAAACTGATGCACTGTTTAGAAATTTCAACCATTTTAGTGTCAGTATTTAAATATATTGATAACAACTTTAATGCGCGCTTGTCGGCAACGGTATTTTTAATTGGTTATCAGGTCGCAGGCTCGGTTGGGGTGATATTGTTTTCTACCTATGTTGGGCAAGTTTATGATACTGCTGGCGCTGCAACCACCTTTAATAATTTAGGGCTAGTCGTGTTAGGTTTTATGATTTTTGCCATGCTTTTCTTAAGCCGTGACAAAAAGCTCAAATCATCAGAAAAGTAAGCTAGTTAAGATTCATAACACGTTTTTAATTCGGCTAAACAAATTACATTTAATAAAACATATTAAGGATTCAAAATGAATATATTCAATTCAGTTACGCAGTTTCACTTTGAACAAACCAGAACCATTTCGCCCGAAAATATGACAGGTGAAAAAGGCAAATCATGTATGAAGGCCAGTGCTTTAGGACCGAGTCGAAAAGGGCAAGGCTGTATCTCAATCCCTGCTGGTAAAAAGGTGACCATAGCCGAAATAACGGGTCCTGCTGAAATTCGTCATATGTGGTTTACTTTAACTGATAGAACACATCGCGGAAGCTTTGTACTCCGCGATGTGGTGATACGCATTTATTGGGATGATGAAGCCGTACCATCAGTTGAAAGCCCAATTGGTGACTTTTTCTGTAATGGTTTTGGTGCAAGATGTGACATCAACTCAATGCCAATTGTCGTTAATCCAACAGGTGGCTTTAATTGTTATTTTAGAATGCCATTTAATAAAAAAGCCCGCATTGAAATTGAAAATGAGCATGAGGCTGATTTGCAACATTTCTTTTTTACTGTGAACTATGCGTTAATGCCAAAACCATTTGAAGCGCCGCTTTATTTTCATGCGCAATGGCGCCGACAACGCATTACTCAATACGCCCAAGATTATGTCATTTTGGATAATGTGCAAGGACAGGGTTATTATGTAGGGACTTACTTAGCCTTAACGGCGCTAGAGCGTTATTGGTGGGGAGAAGGGGAGTTTAAATTCTATCTTGATGATGATAGCGACTATCCAACACAACATTCAACGGGTTCTGAAGACTATTTTGGTGGCGCTTGGGCATTTCATAATCGCGACAGCCAAGGACGCCCAAAAGCGAAGTGTTTTCAAACACTGTTTATGGGTTACCCTTATCAAACCAATCGTGATGCAACACGTGATTTTTTCCAGACAGGCGATGCAAACCCTGTACATGGCTTTGGCGATGATGGTTTGCCGATGCATGGTTTATATCGTTGGCATTTACCAGATCCGGTGGCATTTCACAAAAATATCAAGTTAGCCTTTCAACAGATTGGTAACGATGATATAAGATTGTATGAACGTTGTGATGATATCGCAAGTGTGGCTTATTGGTATCAAAATCCATCGGCAAATCACAATCCTGCGTTCCCTAATAAACAACAGCGAACTCCGCGCTAAAAATAAGGTAATGTGGTTATGGCGAGTAATAAATTAAAGATCAATGATATTGCTCGTTTGGCTGGCGTGTCGGCAACGACCGTCAGTCATATTTTTAATAAACGAGATAAAAAGTATCGAATTTCGCCCTTAACTCGGCAACGAGTATTAGCGATTGCTCAGCAATACAGTGATCAATCTCATATTCGTCAATATTTAGTTAAAGCGAATAGCACTAATACTATTGGCGTTATTGTGCCGGATATGTCTAATTCATTTTTTTCGATGTTTTTACATCATCTAGAAGCCTCGTTCAGACAAAAAAATATTCAACTCTTAATCACTTGTAGTCATTATAATCCCGAGGTCGAAATTAAAGTGGCGCAAAATTTGGTCGAACGCTGCGTTGATGCCATGATTGTTGTAACATCTTTAGATAGTGATGATTTTTATGTAAGCATTAACCAAAAGACTCCCGTTTTGTTTTTCGATCGTTATTTGAAAGATACCAAACTTCCTTTTATCACCAGTGAATCTGTAAAGTCAGTTGCCGATTTGATAATTCCTTATGCTAAGCAACTAAAAGAGTTTTATTTTATTGGGTGTGATATACAACTAACCTCGATTCATGCAAGACTTGAAGGATTCAAGCAAGGGCTCAAAACTGCGGGATTAAAGTTCAAACACGATTGGTTAGTCAGTGATGACTATTGTCAAAATAAAGGGTATCAGTTAATTAAAGGTGTTCATCAAAAATTAGGGCGGTTACCTAAGGCTATTTTTACGCCTTCCTGCAATTTATTGCAAGAGGTACTGAGTTATTTGGTCGAAATCAAAATAGATCCTAATCAAATTTGTTTATGCTCTTATGATTATAATATCTATCTTGACTACTGTTATTACCCAACAGATGCCATTGCACAAGATTTTCAAACCATGGCACATACTTGTGTTGAGGTAATCGATCGGCTGATTAACTTTAAAGAACTAAAACATCATGCCTTTTTTATTGAGCCGAAAATTATTCGCCACCGTTAGCCTAGCAATTTTTTTATGAACTAGACTATTAACGGTTGGCATTTTTCATAATTCGCGCTTTATCAACCTGCCATTGGCGTTCTTTAATGTCAGTACGTTTATCGTACTCTTTTTTACCTTTGGCTAAACCAATTTTTACTTTAGCCCAGGCATTTTTCCAATATAAAGATAGGGCAACAACGGTATAACCTTGACGGTTTATTTGACCGAACAGAGAGTTCAATTCACGCTGATTAAGCAGCAATTTACGTGTACGCATCGGATCGCATACTACATGCGATGATGCAACCGATAATGGCGTAATTGTTGCACCAAATAACCATGCTTCGCCATCTTTGAGTAAAACGTAACTATCACTAATGTTGGCTTTACCTGCGCGCAGGGATTTTACTTCCCAACCTTGTAGGGATAATCCCGCCTCAATTTCCTCTTCAATAAAGTACTCATGGCGTGCGCGTTTATTTAATGCAATCGTTGCCGAACCCGGCTTGTGTGATTTTTTCTTAGTCATAATGTGCGATATTATAGAGTTACGTGATACTATATGCCAATAATTTTATTTTTTTATTTTATTCTTATGGCACATGTTTTTCACGAAGTTATCGAGCCCTATTCAATTGAGCAAATGTTTGCGTTGGTTAATGATATTGCTCGTTATCCAGAATTTGTTCCTGATTGTATCGCAACTGGCATTATTAGCAAACAAGATAATAGGTTAACGGCTTTTATTGAGGTTGAAAAGTTAGGCTTCAAAAAATCTTTTACTACTGTCAATCAGATTAATGAGCCGCATTTAATTGAGATGAAGTTACTGCAAGGCCCTTTTAAACACCTGTCTGGTAAATGGCAATTTACGCCAGTGAATGATACTCACAGTAAAATTAGTTTTAGTTTAGATTTTGAGTTTAAAAATAAGCTACTTGATATTGCTTTTACCCCAGTGTTTAAAGAAGTTATGACTAACATGGTCAATGCATTTTCAACACGAGCAAGGCAGATTTATTAGTATGATAAATATTCAAGTTGTTTATGCTTTACCTAATAATGCAACCGTCATTGATTTAGACGTTGATGCACAAACTAATGTATTGCAAGCAATAACAAAATCCAATATCTTATCGCTATGTCAAATTGCATTAGATGAGCATCTAGTTGGTATTTACGGTAAGCGCTGTGATTTTAATACGTTAGTTAATGATGGTGATCGCATCGAAATTTATCGTCCATTAATTAATGATCCTAAAGAGATAAGACGAAAAAAAGCAGCACGTAATAAATAATAATCAAAAGTGAAGGGAAACCGAATGCACAATCTGCTAATTGAAAAGATTGAAATGTTATGCAAAAAACGCGGTATAAAACTGACAACACAGCGGCGTACCGTTTTACATATCATGTTAAAAGCAAATAAAGCGATGAGTGCATATGATTTGTTAGATCTGTTGAAAGTGAGTGAACCGCAAGCAAAACCACCGACAATTTATCGCGCACTTGAGTTTTTACTCGAACAAGGTTTTATTCACAAAGTTGAATCATCTAACAGTTACATTGTATGCCCGCATTTTCACGACCCCGAGCATATTTCAATTTTATTTATTTGTGATAAATGTAAACAAATTATAGAAAAGCATTCAGAAGATATTGAAACACAGCTCAAGCTATTAGCACTGCAAAGTCAGTTTTTAATAAAACATAGTGTGCTTGAAATACATGGAATTTGTCAGCCGTGTCAGCCTTAATTATTACACTTTGGTTAGTTAATCTATTTTGTGATACTGTTGGACAAATTGCATTTAAATATGCCGCCATAACGTCAAAACATCAACAAGGTTTACACTATTGGCAAAGATTGTTTGGTAATTTTTGGCTTTGGTTAGGTTTTGGTACCTATTTTGTTGGCTTTATTTTTTGGCTGGCGTTTTTAAGTGAAGTCCCTTTGTCGCAAGGTATTTTATTAGGATCGTTTAACATCATCACCGTTATGATTGCTGGACGAGTTTTATTTAAAGAGCATCTAACAGCCTTTCGTCTTATTGGTATATTTTTTATTACTTTTGGCGTTATTTTAGTAGGGCTCACCTAATGAAAAAATTTTATATCATTGGTTTTATTTTGTTATTATTTTTCGATACTTTTGGGCAAACCAGCTTTAAATTAACGGCATTAGCAGCACTCCCCTTTGAGGCTAATTTTCATTGGTTGATTCGTATTTTTAGTCATGGTTGGGCTTATTTAGTTATTTTAGGCTATACAGGTGCTTTTATGACATGGATGATATTATTAAAAAAAGCACCAGTTGGTCCGGCTTTTGCAGCTTCTCATTTACAAGTTGTAACGGTAATGCTTGTTTCGATCGTGGCTTTTAATGAGCAAATTACAACCACTCGTTTACTTGGCGCGTTATGTATTATTATTGGTATTGTTTTTTTGGCATTAGCCGAACAACGATTACAGTGTAAATAATCGATTTTGCTGTTTAATTTTAAAGGTCAAATGTAAATTATAAATAGTGAGTGATATTTTATCTTTAAATTGACCTGTAGTTTTGGACATCAACTGTCTTGAATCAAATAAAACTAAACTAACCAGTTTTAAGCTTAAGCTCAATTTCTATTGTTCATACAGTTTTTTTAAACTGTATGAATATTGGTTATTTATATGCGATCTTTTTCCATCACAATTAGATAGGCTTCGCGTTTCCAAAGTAGAAATAAGCGTCTCATATCTTTTTCCATTGTCACCACACGCCAACCTTGTCTTGCATTTTGATTTAAAAAATCAGAGAATTTTTCAGCATTAGAATTCGCTGCACCAAAAAGTAAAGAGGATAAAGCACCTTCTTGGTAAATAACGACTTTATATTCTTTCATTGTATTCATTTCCTTTTTTTATATTTTAAAAATAGTGTCCTTATTGATAAGTAATATCAATAAGGACAGCAGTATATTATAAGTTATGCTTTGAAACAAAGTTAAAACAGCAATATTTGAGTTAATATTATGTTTTTTATGCGGATAGGGGAAGGTATACGCTTGAAAATCAAACGAATAAAAAGGTATTCTTAAAAAGAATATGCTAAATTTGTTTATCTAAATTTTTTAGCATTTCGATGATAGGTCGATTAGCATCGGGAAATTCATCCGCATTGAGATCTTCTTGATCAATCCAACGGCTCGGTTGCCCTTCTTTGGCAAAAGGTACGCCATCCCACTCTTCAACTAAATAAGCATGGATAGTAATATCGCGATCATCGTAACTATGCTGGACTGTTTTTAAGAATTGCGCATGATGAATATGGATGTCGACTTCTTCAGCGATCTCGCGTTGTAAAGTTTGAAAAGGTGTTTCAGCAACTTCGACTTTTCCACCTGGAAACTCCCAAAAACCAGCAAGATGCGAGTCTTCACCTCGTTGAGTGATAAAGATTTGACAATCTTGTGAACGTATAATACCTACAGCAATTTCAGTATGTTTTTTCATAATCCTGTCTGTCTATCTATGAGTCAACTTGGGGAAAGTGATCCTTTCCCACTTTTTGAATGCCGACTGTTATCGGCAATTTATTTGATAATATTTTGATGATACTAAATTTTTACCTTAGTGAACAGCACCATGACAGTGTTTATATTTTTTTCCTGAGCCACATGGACAAGGATCATTACGCCCAACTTTTGCTTGCGCGCGGACTACTGGTTGCGTCGATGAGGTTTCAGCGTCATCTCCATCAATACTAGTAACAGATTCATGGCTCGTTTTCTGTTTTTCCATGAGCTTTTCCATTTCAGCTAAGCGTTGTCGTTCGGCTTCATCAACTTCCTCTTGTGATCGGATTTGAACACGACTCAGTACGCCAATAACATCATATTTTAACGATTCTAACATGCTTGCAAACATATTAAATGATTCACGCTTATACTCTTGTTTAGGATCTTTTTGCGCGTAACCACGTAAATGTATACCTTGGCGTAAATAATCCATTGCGGCTAAATGTTCTTTCCATAAAGTGTCAAGTGTTTGTAACATTACACTTTTTTCAAAGTGTCTAAATGCTTCAGAGCCAGCACTATTTTCTTTTTCAAGATAGGTCTCTTTTGCAATTTGTAAAATGCGTTCACGTAATGTTTCTTCATGCAGATTTGCTTCTTCATCTAACCATTTGGCAATCGGTAAATCTAAAGCAAAATCGGTTTTTAAAGCTGATTCTAGTCCAGGCACATCCCACATCTCTTCAATTGATTGAGGTGGAATATATTGATCGATTAACGCATTAAATACGTCATCACGAATAGAATCAATGGTATCTTTAATATCGCTATTATCGAGTAGTTCATTTCGTTGACGATAAATTGCTTTACGTTGATCGTTGGCAACATCATCAAATTCAAGTAGTTGTTTACGTATATCAAAGTTACGGCTTTCAACTTTCTTTTGCGCATTTGCAATAGCTTTAGTAACCCAAGGATGTTCAATGGCTTCGCCTTCTTTCATACCCAGTTTACGCATCATGTTACCAACACGCTCTGAAGCAAAAATTCGCATTAATGGGTCTTCAAGTGATAGATAAAAGCGTGAAGCACCAGGGTCACCTTGACGACCAGCACGACCTCGTAATTGGTTATCAATACGACGAGATTCGTGACGCTCTGTCCCTAAAATGTAAAGACCACCAAGTGCTATTACCTCTTCGTGCTTGGTTTGCCATGCTTGTTTAGCTTTTTCGATATCTTCAGGGGTTGGATTTTCAAGTTTAGCGACTTCATTTTGCCAGTTACCACCAAGCATAATGTCAGTACCACGGCCAGCCATATTGGTGGCAATTGTCACGGCACCTTTACTACCTGCTTCAGCGATAATCTCGGCCTCTTGTGCATGGAATTTAGCATTTAATACATTATGTTTGATACCCGCTTTTTTAAATGCTTGAGAGACAAGTTCTGATTTCTCGATGGAAGCCGTACCGACTAACACAGGCTGCCCACGTTTTACACATTCTTGTACATCAGAAACGATCGCATCGATTTTTTCTTTTTCGGTCATATAGACTAAATCGGATTGATCTTTACGGACCATTGGACGATTCGTTGGAATAACAATAGTATCGAGACCATAAATTTGATTAAATTCGAATGCTTCGGTATCCGCTGTTCCTGTCATCCCTGCTAATTTTTCATATAGTCGGAAATAGTTTTGGAAAGTGATAGATGCCAAAGTTTGGTTTTCATTTTGAATTTTAACATGTTCTTTGGCTTCTACCGCCTGATGTAATCCATCAGACCAACGGCGTCCATCCATGGTACGACCGGTATGTTCATCGACAATAATGATTTCGTTATCGCGAACAATATAATCCACATCTTTATGGAATAGGTGATGGGCTCGAAGCGCTGCATTGACATGGTGCATTAACACAATATTGCTTGGGGCATACAGTGACTCGTCACTTTTCATAATGCCTTGTTTAATTAGTAACTCTTCAACTTTAATTAAACCGCGTTCAGTAAGGTTGACTTGACGTGTTTTTTCGTCAATAGAAAAGTCACCATCACCTTGAAATTGATCAGAATCTTCTTTTTCTTGGCGAACTAAATATGGAATAATTTTATCGATACTGACATATCTATCAGAGCTGTCTTCGGCTTGTCCAGATATGATTAATGGTGTTCTTGCTTCATCAATCAAAATCGAGTCTACTTCGTCGACTAAGGCATAATGTAGTGGGCGTTGTACTCGCGATTCTTTTGTAAACACCATATTATCGCGAAGGTAATCAAAGCCATACTCGTTATTAGTGCCATAAGTGATGTCGGCGTTATAAGCATCGCGTTTCATTTGCGGTGGCATGTTAGGGAGATTAATACCGACAGTTAGACCTAGAAATTCAAATAGTGGGCGATTGTTTTCAGCATCACGTTGGGCTAAGTAATCATTAACCGTGACGACATGAACCCCTTTGCCGGTTAACGCATTTAAATAGGCGGGTAAAGTTGCGGTTAAGGTTTTACCTTCACCGGTACGCATTTCAGCAATACAGCGTTCATTTAATACCATGCCCCCAATTAGCTGTACATCAAAATGACGCATTCCAAAAACGCGTTTACTCGCTTCACGAACGACCGCAAAAGCTTCTTCTAAAATATCATCTAATTTGGTGCCATCAGCAATTTTTTGTTTGAATTCTGCTGTTTTTGCTTTTAGCTCATCATCGGTTAATGCTTCCATTTGTGGTTCTAACGCATTGATTCTTTCTACGCGTTTGCGCATTGTTTTTAGTACGCGTTCATTACGGCTACCGAATACTTTGGTTAATAATTTTAATAACATGATCTTTCTCTTATTTTTTCAATAGGATTAATAAGGTTTATACCTAAATATGGCCAATTTATTTTATTACGTTATCAATGGTTTAAACGGTAGCTTTAGGGCCTGCTCTAATGCCGTTATAAGGGGTTAACCGGATGACAATATTGGGACTGACATCATAATGATTTAATGAAATGGTTTGTTTATCATCATGTTGCTTTTGCACCAATAACAGTGATTGTATATGCGCTTTTATTGGCGTTTGATGATCTTGTACTATCGCTGTAATGGCAATAATACCGACTTGAGAAACCGTTGGCTGAGCAGGTAATGCATTTTCTTGATATAGACCAAATCCAGCAGCAATCACACCTAATAATAAGTGCGATAAAGCAGTTTTGATAATAAAGCGTTTGTGGAGTTGTTTACAATAGCTAATCACAGTCATAGTGGCAACATTCTAGCATTTTTTCCCAAAATTAAAACAATTATTGCAGCCGTGTCATTAGCTATTCTTGATGTTAAATGAAAAATGGATAAATGTCTGCTGTCTTATTTTGACTTGGTTAGATGTTGCGGCAGTAAAATGCTTAAAATGAGTGATCGATAACATCCACTTGCCAATTTATACTAGCAAGAGGGTGGGGCAGCTTTTGAGCTTTTGTGCCGATTATGAGATTTTTACTGATTTATTGCCTATTGCTAACACGCTTATTTCATCACAAAACCAAATTGTTTTATTTGGCGGTGAACTGCGTGATAAAAGCTCATCAGTTTTTGGTGGTTGAGCCGTGTCAAAGATCAATGAAATTCAGGTAGATGCTTGTTGTTTAGATATTGATGGCTTGAGTAATTTAAGCGGTCCTTCTTGTCCATCTTCTTTTGATGCTTATGTTGATAAAGCGATCATTGCTCACTTGGATAAAAATATATGTTAGCTGATTACACTAAATTCAGTCGCAAAAGTTTATATAAAATTTGCGAATGGCAAGCGATTACCGCATTGATGACTAATGATATGGCTGATCCTTTGCTAGTTGCAAAATTAGAGAAGCAAACACAAGTCATTTTAGGTGAGTAACCGTCAACGTTAATTAGTCTATTATTTACTCGATATTGTCTATTTTGTTACCGTAATTGTTGAAACTATTTTTTCTATTTGAGGGGGATTATTTGCTATAGATTGTTGATTTATCTTAATCGAAATAAAATCCCCTCTTAATCTTAATAGTCTGTATTTAGACAATTAAGAAAAGAGGGAGAACAAATCGATTATTTCACCATCAATTGCCCCATCATACCCAATGTTTCGTGTTCGATGATATGGCAATGATACATGCGTAATCCCGGCATGTTTTGTTGAATTTTCACAACAAGTGTTTCGTGCGGACGTAAATTGGTGGTATCTTTTAACGCAACAAATTCAGGCGTTGTTTTAGTACCATTTAATTCACGAGACTGCACAATAAATTGCGCACCATGTATATGGAAATTGTGATCCATATGTGAGTTGTTAACAATTGTCCACTCTTCAACATCGTGAAGTTTACTTTCTAAGTCGATTCGTGACATATCATGCCGTTTGCCATTAATTAAAAACAACATACCACCTCGAGGCTCACTTTTATCCATTACTTCGGTATATTCCAGTGATTTTTTAGCGACAGCTTCGCCTAAAGTTGGTACTTGTTTTAGATGAGTGGGTAAAACTACACTGGCCGTTTGAGTTAGCTGGAGTTGTGAAAGAATGATATTTTGCTCCGGCGGTACATTACCCATTTTACCCCGATCGTATCCGATATTTTCCAAGTAAAGGCTGGCTGTTTTCTTCGGAACAATCACCACTTCAGCGCGTTCAGCTGGGGTAAGTAGTAGGGGGGTATTAAGTTGGTGAGGCGCAGCAATTAGGCCACCGTCAGTACCCACTAAATAAACATCACAATCGGGTACCGAAAGGTTTAAGTATCGACCTGAACACGCATTCCAGATTCTGACTCGGGTTGCACCTTCTACTTTTATATTTGGGCGGTAAGCGCCATTGATTAACACAAATTGTCCTTCTCGACCATTCATCCAGTCTGTCATCGAGTTTTCAGCAATTTCCCCTTTTTCTGTTAATTTTAAGTCGGAAAAGAACCAATGTTGCTCAGGTAGTGAAGCTAATGGATCGTTTTTACTGCGGACAATAAATGTACCGGCTAAACCACGGTAGACTTGTTCAGCAACGGTGTCGTGCCCATGGGGGTGATACCAATAGGTTCCAGCGGTGCCTTCAGGGATGGTAAATTCATAAATTCGACTACCGCCTGCTGGAATGGCATCTTGTGGATTACCGTCTTGATCTGACGGAATAAGCAAACCATGCCAGTGTACGGTTGTGGGTTGTGAAAGATCATTTTTCACTGTTATTTTGACCTGATCACCTTCAAATACTTCAATTTTTGGACCGGGAACCATGCCATTATATGCCCAAAATTCTGTCGTGATATCGGGTGTTAAAGCTATTTTTACTGGTTTTAAATGTAACGTTGCTTCAAAGACGCCAGCTTGGTTACTGGTATTTTTTAAATTGGTGAGCTCAGGTAAATTTTTACCCTGTTTCAGTGCTGAAGTCGATAACAGTTTTTGTGGCATTGTGTTATTCATATTCATATTCATGTTCATATGATCGTGCATATTCCCCTCCGTATTACAGTTATCAGAATTAACTTCACAAACGTTTTCAGACATTGATGCGTGATTCATTTTGGCGATAGCTTTAGTGGCAAACAATCCACCTAAGGCGGCGGTAAAACTGATGATAAAATTTCGACGTTTCATAATATTCCTTTAAAATATAGTTAGTTAAATAAAATAACCATTTATTCAAAACAATGTGATAAAAAGCCTCACATAAGGTGCTTTTTATTGCGTTATTGACTGTGAATTACTTACTTCTTGTGTTTGATAAATACTATTAAGCAATTTTTGGTGGTTTTAACTCAGGAATACTTTCTTTATATACAGGTATAAATGTTATTGGTCGGTACTGTTTACTTTTAATGGCATAATCAAAGGAAAAAAAATAGTTAGTAACAAGTGAGCTACATGTTGGGCAGTGGTTTAGTTGTTGATATTTGTTTGGAATTGATGAGTTGGGATTAGATTGAGTCGTATTATGGTGACGCTTGCTCTCTTTTAGGTTAACTGCCGTTTGATGTGCCAAGTTACAACGCGTAGAAGATTGGAAATAATTTTTAGACAAATGCCATGTAGAAACACTCAGCAAAAATACAAGTATTGCGGATAATGCAATAATAGTATAAGCCTTATTGTTGATTCTTAATGACATATTCTATCCCACTATTCATCTAACAAACTATCTGTTTATTCTACCGGAAAAAGGAGTAAATTTATACTTTTTTAAAATTGTTAACTTTATCTGATTTAATTCAAATTGTTTGTTTAATTATTGATAAGTGACTGGTTAACGACTACTGCGTAAAATTATAGTCTAATTATTGGGTCTTTTGATATAAAATAAGAAAGATAAATGCTTACTGTTCTGTTATTATATTTACCTAACTTTAAATCGACAAATCATACGATATGAAAATTCTCTTTGGTGTTCAAGGAACAGGAAATGGCCACGTCAGTCGTTGTAGAACATTAGCCAATGCACTTAAAAAAGCAGGGGCTGATGTTGATTATATTTTCAGTGGACGTGATCCTAAAGACTATTTTGATATGCAAGTTTTTGGTAATTATAAAACCTATCGCGGTGTTTCGTTTGCGACGTTAAATGGTAAGATTAATTTTCGCAAAACCGTACAACGGATTCGCGCTTTTCGTTTAATTAAAGATGTGCGTGAACTCGATTTATCGACATATGATTGTGTTATCAGTGATTTTGAGCCAGTTAGTGCTTGGGCTGCGCATTATCAACATCGTGATTGTTTAGGGATTAGTAATCAGGCGGTGTGTCAATATCTTAAACCTAAAGAATATGGATTGATAGCCAATGTGATTATGAAGTATTATGCACCAGTGACTAAACCCATTGGGTTACATTGGTTTCATTTTGGACACAAATTGATACCGCCAATGATTGATTCATTTGAGGTTGCCTCAAGTGAAAATGGCAATATCGTTGTTTACTTACCATTTGAAGCATTAGATGAAATTACTGTGTTATTGCAGCAGTTTCCAAATTATCAATTTATCTGTTTCCATCCGGATATTAAACAAGTTGAACAGCACGGTAATATTCTTTTTCAACCACTTGGTCGAGATAGTTTTACGCACGCTTTAGTCAGTTGTTCCGGAATCATTGCAAATACTGGCTTTGCTTTAATTTCAGAAGCGTTAGTTTTGGGTAAAAAGATTTTAACTAAACCGGTATCGGGGCAATTTGAACAGATCTATAATGCTCAATGTTTACAAGCGTTAGATATGGCAACAGTGATGGAAAGTTTGAATAATATCAAACTTAAATATTGGCTTAGTTTGCCTTCTCCTAAACCAATCATCTATCCAGATGTCGCAACTGAACTTGCTAATTGGATCGTTTCAGGGCAAAAAGAGCCATTACTTTCGTTAAGTGAACGGCTTTGGAGTCAAACGATATTTCCTGAAAATGTCAATCAGAAGATAAAATCCTTAGGATATGTGTAAGTAAAGGTATAAAAATGATTTTAAGCATTATTGTTGCTATGGCGAAAGATCGTGTCATTGGTCTTAACAATCAAATGCCGTGGCATTTACCGGCAGATTTGGCTTGGTTTAAGAAAAACACACTACATAAACCGGTTATTATGGGACGCAAGACTTATGAGTCTATTGGTCGTCCTTTACCCAATAGACATAATATTATTATCAGTCGACAAGCTCAGTTAGAACATAATTCTGATAATGTAAGTTGGGTAAAATCAATTGACGAAGCATTATCTATAGCTAAAGATCAGCTTGCCGATGAAGTCTTTATTATTGGTGGCGGTAATATTTATCAGCAAGTTTTACCTTTTATCGATCGGTTATATTTAACACATATTGATGCCTATTTAAAGGGTGATACCTATTTCCCCGATTATTTGGTTCGGCAATGGCAACAAGTTTATTGCCAAAATTGCTTTGCTGATGAAAAAAATCCTTATCATTATCAATTTGAGATTTTAGAAAAAGTTTAACTATCGCTAAATTGCCACAGCATTAATTGATGTGGCAATTAAATCAAGGGTTATCCTTGAAAGCGTTTTGCTTCAACAACATCGGGTAATTGCTTAATTTTATTTAGTACACGATTAAGTGAGTCGTGATCGAAAATTTGTAAATCCATGTCAATTGTCGCTAATTGCTGTTTAGTATCACTGCGACTTGATACACCTAATACGTTGACTTTTTCGTTAGCAACAATAGTGGTAATATCGCGTAATAAGCCACTTCTATCATTAGCTATAATTCTAACAATCATGGTATAGCTTGATTGGGTGTTTTCACTCCACGCTGCACTTGTTATGCGTTCCGGAGCATGATTTTTTAACTCTTGCAATTGTTCACAATCAGCTCGATGTATTGAAATGCCTCGACCTTGGGTGACAAAACCAACAATAGGATCACCTGGAATAGGACGACAACAGTTAGCAATGGTATACATTAAGTTACCTACGCCTTCAATGATGATTTCACCACTTTTTGTTGTATTTTTGGTTTGAGCGGTCGATTTTTGCGAAATTTGCTTTAATACCGCTTCGTCTTCTTCTTCCGCTGTTGGCTTATTAAATTGCGCGTTAATAAAGTTAACTAGTTGGTTAATTCTGATGTCACCACTGCCAATACCCGCTAAAACTTCATCAAATGAATGGGCGTTATATTTTGCGATAAGAATTTTTTCAACGCTTTTGATACTAATATTCAGCGGTTCTAATTCGTTTTCAAGTATCTGTTGACCAGCCGCAATATTCTTATCACGATCTTGTTTTTTGAACCAAGCTTGAATTTTGGCACGTGCACGGCTACTATTGACAAAACCTGTATTAGGATTTAACCAATCACGACTTGGATTAGGTTGTTTTTGCGTAATGACTTCAACTTGATCGCCAATTTTTAACATATAAGTAAAGGGGACAATGCGCCCATTTACTTTGGCACCAATACATCTGTGGCCGACATCGCTATGAATATGATAAGCAAAATCAAGCGGTGTTGAACCCGCTGGCAAATCAACCACATCACCTTTAGGTGTAAATACATAAACCCTATCATCAAAAATTTGGCTTCTTACTGCTTCTTGGATTTCACCACTTTCTGACATCTCTTTTTGCCAAGTTAATAGTTGTCGTAACCAAGAGATGCGCTGATCATAAGCCGTCATCTTGTCAGTAGTGCCTTCTTTATACTTCCAATGTGCAGCAATACCGAGTTCAGCATCGTTATGCATTTGTTCGGTACGAATCTGAATTTCGATAGTTTTGTCTTGTGGGCCATAAACAACCGTATGAATAGATTGATAGCCATTGGGTTTGGGATTGGCTACGTAATCGTCAAATTCTTTAGCAATGTGTTTGTAATGACTATGTACAATACCCAGTGCGTTATAACAATCTTCAACGCGATCGCAAATAATTCGTACCGCTCGAATATCATACAGCTCTTCAAACTGTAAATGCTTACGCTCCATTTTTCGCCAAATGCTATAAATATGTTTTGGACGACCATAAACTTCGGCATGAATATGATCTTGATTCATTAAATCCTGTAAAGTTTTAACAAATTTATTGATATATAATTCTCGGTCTAATCGCTTTTCTTGTAGTTTGATTGCGATCATGCGGTATTGGTCAGGATATAAATACCGGAAGCAAAAATCCTCTAATTCCCATTTTAATTGCCCAATACCTAATCGGTTGGCCAGTGGGGCATAAATATTAAAGCACTCTTTAGCGGCAAGGACTTGCTCTTCTTTAGGGGCATTCATTAAATTGCGTAAGTAAGTGATACGCTCAGCGATTTTGATTACAACGCTACGAAAATCATTTACCATCGCCAGTAACATACGCCTGATACTATCGATTTGTTCTGTTGTCGCATTACCGTTACGAATTGCACGTAGTTGTCGCAAGTCTTTCATTCGGATGATGCTTGAAATAATATGGGTAATTTCGCGGTCAAAATCTTCTGGAATATCTTCACGACGGATAATCTTAGATTCTAAGAAAGGTAGCAATAACGCAGCACTTAAACTGTTAACATCCATACTTAAGGTTGATAAAATTTCAACCATTTCAATGGCACTTTTGAAACAATACAGCTGCTCAGGTGCGCCTGCACTATTTTCAAAACAGAAATCCCAGACATCTTTAAATTTTTCATAAGATTGCGGGTTAGTTAGTAACAGTTCTTGTTTGGCCCATTGTTCGACATCAAACTGAGCAAGAGAATAGTGTTCTTCGCTCTGTTGGTGGGCTCCTCTAATAGATACCATAATTATGATCCTACTTCGTTAACAGCAACATTGATTCAATGTGCTTGGTTTGTGGAAACATATCTAAAATTGCGACTTGAGCAATCTTGTATCCTTTAGCAATAAATTGTTTACAATCTCTGGCTAATGTAGCCGGATTGCACGAAATATAAACGATCTTTTTAGGTGATATTTTTACAATTTGGGCGGTAGTATTAAAAGCACCTGCTCTAGCGGGATCCAATAGAACTTTCTCAAATTGTAAATGATTCCATGTTGAAAATTGCTGCTCATCCTCTAAATTACTGGTTAAAAATTGGGTATCTGCACGTATTTCACTGCGATTTAATTTGGCATTGAATTGTGCTTTTTCAACCAGTGCTTTAACACCTTCGATGCCTGTGACCGATTTACTTAATGTTGCCATCGGCAATGAAAAATTACCCATTCCACAAAATAGATCTAAAACGTTGTCCGTCGGCTCTAATGTTAGCCACTCAAGTGCTTGGTTAATCATCTTTTGATTAATTTTACTGTTTACTTGAATAAAATCTAGAGGGCTAAAGGTTAATTTTAACTTATTGATTTGATAATAATGCTGGTTATCACCGGTAATATGAACAAGTTTATCGCCATGCAAATAGAGTGAAATGTTATGTTCTTGAGCAAATTGTCGTAATAATTTGGTATCTTGTTCATCCATCGGGCTAATATGTCTTAATACAACAATTACCCCACTATCTACCGAGATTAATTCAATATGACCTAGTGATTTTTTTTGTTTAATATTAGTTAAGCAGTGTTGTAATGGAATCAGTAAGTTATTTAACTTATCAACTAAAACAGGACAATGTTTAATATTAATTATTTGATTTGATTCTGCTTGTCTAAAACCAACAAAAAGTACACCTTTGATCAGGTTGATAGATAATCTGGCTCTTCTGCGATAAGCGTAAGGTTGATCGGCAATAATAATAGGGGCATCGTTAAGCACATTATCTAATGTTGCGCCACTCTCTTTTTTTAACAAATTAATTAATGCTTGATATTTAGCTTGTTGTTGCACGCGTGGTGATATGTGCTGTAAGTCACAGCCACCACATTTTTGATAATATTGGCATGGCGGTTTAAGGCGATCTTGGCTTTGGTTATGATATTTAATGACGGTTGCTTTGGCATAATTTTTTTTATCTTCCGTAAGTTGAATATCAACTGTTTCATTAGGTAGCGCAGATTTAACGAAAATTGTTTTGCCATTATGATTGGCTACCCCTTGACCGAAGGCATCTAACGTTGAGACTGTTACAGTCAATTTTTGCGGAATAAATTTCTTTTTAGGTGGAGTATAAAAATTAACCATATTAACTTACTTAAATTATGTCAAGCGCTTTAAAAGTTCCGTTTTAACGTGTAAAGGCACTAAGTTTGAAATATCACCACCATGAAAAGCAACATCTTTTACAATAGTTGATGAAATAAATCCCATTGCGATAGATGGCATTAAAAATATCGTATCTAAATCGGGTTTTAGTGCGCGGTTCATTTCGGCCAGTTGCCTTTCGTATTCAAAGTCATGCGTGGTTCTTACACCACGGACAACCACGGTCGCATTATGTTTTTGGGCAAAATCTGCCATTAAATTATCAAAGCCAATGACTTCAACATTAAGTAAATGCTCAATGGCGCTAGATGCTAAATTGACGCGTTCATCTAGTGTAAAAAGCGTTTTTTTATTAGGATTTTGTGCAACAGCAATAATTAAACGTGGAAATAATTGCGACGCTCGGGTAATAAGATCAATATGACCATTGGTGATCGGATCAAAAGTACCAGGAAAAATAGCGGTTAAAGTTTTACTTTTCATGTTCAGGTTATCCATTAGGACATATTAAAAATATCATACCTAATTTTATGCCAGATTGTTAGTTTAAGCTGGTAAAAACTTACTGTTTTTATTTTGGTGTATATGGTGCACCTTAATTTCTTATATTTAATGGTATACCAAAATTGGTGAAAAGAGTAAAGTTGCTTTTTCTTTAATTGGTGGGTTATGGGTAAAAATTAAGTATTACTGTCATGTACTTTAATCAAATAAGTCGTTTTTACGTTGTGATAAATTGATAGGTTATATGGTGATGATACACTTCATTGGGTTGCAAATAACAGCTTGGTTGTGGCCATTGTGGGTGATGCGGGCTATCGGGTAAAAATTGTGCTTCTAATGCAATACCCGCAAAGTTGCTATATACATCATTATGACGATTAGGCGTATTTTGTAGAAAATTGCCAGTGTAGACTTGTAATGCAGGTTTAGTGGTTTTGATATTCATTAAAACTTTTTTATCTGATGATATCAGCTGTGCAGCAATAGCTTTGCTTTTATCTAGTAAATAAGCATGATCATAACCGCCTGTCACTTGCCGTTCGGGACTTTCGAGCAGTCTATCAGACAATTGTTTTGCTTGCCGTAAATCCATGTCATATTGACCAACATCAGCTAAGTTATGATAAGGAATCCCCGCGCTATTAACCGGTAAATAGAAATTTGCATTAACTTTTAATGTATGTGCAAGGACACTGTTACTCAAATCACCATCAAGATTAAAATAAGCATGATTAGTTAAGTTTACTGGTGTTGTTTTGTTAGTTGTTGCCTGAAAATCGATAATGACTTCATTTTCATTAGTTAAATAATAGGTCACAATCACCTTCAGCTCACCGGGAAAGCCTTGATCACCATCAGCCGATATCAAGTTAAATATTACTTTTTGAGCTGATTGATATTCAATGTTCCAAATTTTTTTATCAAACCCACATTGTCCACCATGAAGTAGGTTTACCCCTTGGTTGGCGGTGAGTAAATAGTGTTGACCATTGACATCGATAGTTGCATTAGCAATGCGATTTGCATAACGTCCAATAGTCGCACCAAGATAAGCATCTTGGTGTTGATATTGGTTTAGTGATTGACAGCCCAGCAGTATTTCGCGATGCTTGCTTGCTACAGGTATTAAGCATGATAACCAAGTTGCCCCCCAATTAGAGACCTTAATGGTCATTCCTTGTTGGTTTGTTAATGTAATAATTTGTTTTATTGGCATAAAACGTGGGCTCCTTCACTAGGTTCACAAACATAAATTGTTTCTTTAATACCAAACTTTTTAGAATAATTGTCATTAACGATTGTTTTAACACTGTTTACTTTATCTTTTGCCACCAGTGCGACCACACAGCCGCCAAAGCCACCGCCAGTCATGCGAACGCCACCTTGTTCGCCAATTACATCATGAATAATTTCGACAAGATAATCGATAGCAGGAACCGTAATTTCAAAATCATCACGCATTGAATGATGACTTGCTGCCATTAATGTAGATAATAATTTATAATCTTTGGTTTCGAGTGCTTTTGACGCTTGAACAGTGCGTTCATTTTCGGTAATGACATGGCGTGCACGTTTAAATACTGTTGGATCTAAGGTGGTTTTAATTTTTTCAAGATCAGCTAACGATGCATCACGTAATGCCTTAACACCTAGTGCTTTTGCAGCCGCTTCGCATTGTTTACGACGAGTATTATATTCACTATCAACTAATCCCCGTTTAATATTAGAATTAATAATGACAACAGCAAAATCGTTGGGCATTTTCACTGCTTTAGTTGTCAGTGAACGACAATCAATTAATAGTGCATGTTGAGCTTGTCCTAGTGCCGAAATTAATTGATCCATAATGCCGCAATTACAACCGACAAATTGGTTTTCAGCTTCTTGACCAATTAAGGCTAATTTTGTGCCATCAAAAGGTAACTGATAAAGGACTTGTAACATTTTACCGACGGCAACCTCAAGTGATGCTGACGAGCTTAAACCTGCACCTTGGGGGACATTGCCACTAATGACACAATCGACGCCATGGATAGCATTTGTATAGTTTTTAAGATGTTTTATTACACCTCGCACATAGTTAGCCCATTGGTAATCAGGATGTTTTTCAATGGACGAATCAAGAGAAAATTGGTCTTGTTGATTATCATAATCGACAGCAATAACACGTATAATATTATCTGAACGTTTGTGACAACTTATCACTGTTTGATAATTAATTGCGCAGGGTAAAACAAAACCATCATTGTAATCGGTGTGTTCACCAATTAAGTTTACGCGCCCTGGCGCTTGTATAAAGGTATCGGGTTGATAACCGAATTGGCTTTCAAATACTTGTGTAGTGCTATCAATTAATGCTTTCATTTACTTATCCTTTTGCTCTTTATAATGCACATCACTTACGTTGCGCAGTTTTTCGGCAGCTTGTTCGGGGGTTAAATCTCGTTGCACTTCGGCAAACATTTCGTAACCAACCATGAATTTTTTTACCGTCGCTGAACGCAACAAAGGTGGATAAAAATGTGCATGTAGTTGCCAATAATCATTGTTATCCCCCACAAATGGTGCGCCGTGCCAACCCATTGAATAAGGAAAAGAACAATGAAATAAATTATCGTAGCGACTTGTTAGTTTTTTGAGCGCAATAGCTAAATCTATTTGCTGGTCATTATTTAACTGAGTTAATTGCGCAATATGCGTTTTGGGTAATAATAGTGTTTCAAATGGCCACACGGCCCAAAAAGGGACAACGGCAAGCCAATGTGCTGTTTCTACCACAATTCGTTCACCCAACGTTAACTCTTTTTGCACATAATCGACTAATAAATTTTGGTGATATTTTTCAAAATAATGGCGCATATTTAGGTCTTCACGCGCAACTTCATTGGGGATAAAGCTATTGGCCCAAATTTGTCCATGTGGATGTGGGTTAGAGCAACCCATTGCCGCACCCTTGTTTTCAAATATTTGTACCCAAGGATAATGTTGGCTCAGTTCTTGTAATTGACTTATCCAAGTTTTAATCACGCCTTCAATAGCGGGTAAATTGAGTTCGGGAAGTGTTTTACTGTGATCGGGCGAAAAACAGATAACGCGGCTAGTACCTTTAGCACTTTGGATCTGGAATAACGGATCTTGGCTTTGCGGTGATTCTGGCGTATCTACCATTAATGCGGCAAAATCATTAGTAAAAACATAGGTTCCAGTATAGTTAGGATTAATATCACCCGTCACTCGCTTATTCCCAGGGCATAAAAAGCAGTTTGGATCGTAACAGGGTTTTTGTTCTTGATTTAATGTTTCTTGCTGGCCTTGCCAAGGTCGTTTGGCTCGATGTGGCGAGACAAGTACCCATTGATTAGTCAATGGGTTATAACGACGATGAGGGTGATCAACAGGATTAAAAATAGCCATTTTTGCCTCTTTTATCTTTCTTCTTATGATTGATGCTATATGGTTTAATCTGGATAGCCTTGTGGATTATGTGATTGCCAATTCCACGAGTCTTTTACCATATCATCAAGTGTTAATTTGGTTTTCCAACCTAAAATTTGTTCTGCTTTTTTTGCGTCAGCCCAAAATGCGGGTAAATCACCTGCACGTTTAGGAGCAAAGTGCCAATTGAGTGGTTTACCAGAGGCTTTTTCAAAAGCTTTAATAACTTCTAAGACACTATAGCCAATACCTGAACCTAAATTATAAATATGTACACCTGCTTTATGTTGGTCAGCTTTAAGTGCAGCGATATGTCCATCAGCTAAATCGACTACGTGAATAAAGTCACGAACACAAGTGCCATCTTTTGTCGGGTAATTATTACCAAAAACAGCAAGTGACTCACGTTTTCCTACAGCAACTTGGGTGATATAAGGCATTAGGTTATTGGGAATACCGAGTGGATCTTCACCCATTAATCCGCTTGGATGTGCGCCAACAGGATTAAAGTAACGTAATAAAGTTAATGACCAGTCTGGTTCAGCAACAGCTAAATCCATCATACATTGTTCAACCATTAATTTACTTTTTCCATACGGGCTACTTGGTAAACCTTGTGGTAATGTCTCGACATAGGGAACTGGTGCGAGTTCACCGTATACGGTTGCTGACGAACTAAATATTAACTGTTTTACACCCGCAGCTCGCATTGCTTTCATTAACACAATACTGCCATAGACATTGTTTTCATAATATTCAAGCGGTTTGTATACCGATTCCCCCACGGCTTTTAGTCCAGCAAAATGGATAACTGCTTGAATATCATGCTCAGCAAATATTTTTTCTAATAATTGTTGGTCACAGATATCACCATGATAAAAACTGACACTATGCCCAGTAATTTGTTTAATTCTATCTAATACCGAAGCTTTGCTGTTGAATAGGTTATCAATGACAATCGGTGTGTATCCTGATTGAATTAATTGTACACATGTATGACTTCCAATATACCCGCAACCACCTGTTACTAATATTTTCATGTTAAAACCTTAATCTAATGTTATATTTTTGTTGAGTTCTTGTTGATCTTTATTTTGTTCACTGTTTAGTCTTTTAAAGATATCCCAAGGACCGCGTCCAGATAAAGTGAATGACGAAATCAATGTAAAACTTAATGCGATTGCGCCAAGGACTAAATACGTGCCTTCGTAGCCAATTTTAACATACATTAGACCTGCAAAGGTGGACATAAACATAATAGAGAGTTGTTTTGCAAAACAAAATGCAATTAAATAAACTGTTGCTGATAATCGAATAGGAAAGTGTTTAGTAATATATTTAAATGCACCAACCAATAATAATGGCGCTTCGAACATATGTAATGTTTTTAAAATAACAACTTCAATTGCGTTAGTTGCAAATGCTGAACCGGTTATACGAATCGACATAATCGCTCCAGCTATTAATAAAGTATTTTTGCTACCGATCTTCATGACAATAATTGGTGCAAAAAACATAACAGTCGCATTTAAAAATTCCCCAAGCGTTGTGACATAACCAAACGCTTCACGGCCCACTTGTTCGCTTTTGAAAAATGAAGTGAAAAAGTTAGCAAATTGCTGATCAAACACATCATAAGTACAGGCAACACCGATAATATAAAGCATAAAATACCATGTTTTACTCATGCTAAGTAAGTTAAACGCAAGTTTCAAATTGAACGGTTCTGGTTTATTAAGTCCCATTTGTTCAACAACGTCGGTCGTTGTTGTTTTGGCTGGATCGGCTATTTTAACTAAAAACAATAAGATAATTGCAAAACCTGAACATAACCAGTAAACCGCATTGATATCTTTTGAAATCATAATACCAACAAATGAAGCACAAATTGCCCAACCAAAACAACCAAACATACGGCATCGACCAAATTCAAATCCACTTCGTCGACTGATTTTTTCAACCAAGGCTTCTATTGATGGTGAACCACAATTAAATGCCACACTCAGATAAAGTCCCCCAACTATAGCACCTAAAGTAACGTTAAATTGAAGTAGTGGTCCCAATACAAAAATAAAAAAGGGGCCAAATAGAACTAATAGTAATGTGATAATCCACAATAGATGTTTTTTTAATCCGAGTTTATCCGAGATTAACCCAAAGAAAGGTTGAAAAAGAAGCGCAAATAATGAAATAAATGAGAACACATATCCTGTTTCGGCTTGATCTAACCCATTCATTTTTAACCATACAGGAAAAAATGGCGAATAGGCCCCCATAATGAAAAAATAAAGGAAAAAGTAAAGCGTAAATACCCAGTAATTTTTATTATAAAGGGATGAGGTTATTTTTTGATTCATAATCAACTTCCTTTGCTAATCTTTCAATGAACACGTTATTTGCATATCGTTTACATTAAAAGTAAGTACAAAAAGCCATCTGTTTTTAAGGATAATATCATCTTATTTTTTCCAAAAAAGTGATCTAGATAACATTTTATGAAATCGATTACATTATTTTATAAATTAGTTACATTGCATCATTAAGTTTTTTTGAATGTTGTATTAATGCTAAATCTGAGTTTATACATGCTGTTATTTATAGAAAAATAGTGGCTATTTTCATTAAACTGAATTTTTTCAACTATGATAAAATTAGTTATGACTTAAAATTGTGCTTTTATGATATCGGTTACATTTTTAAAACAGGTTAATTAAGGTAAAGATCTTTATCAAGTCAAAAATTGAGTGATTTTAAGAAATATGAACCGTAACTAAATCAAAAATAGATTATTTGTTGTTAGTTTTTAGGTATGCCATTTTAGACGATTGATAAAAAATTTTTGATGGAAATTATAAATAATCCGTTGAGTGAGCTAATATAATATGCAATTTTCAATTAGTTTTGTTTGTGCATATATTTTTATTTTATTGCGTGATTTTATAAAGTTTATCAATAGAGCAATTAACATAACTATAAACGTTAAAGTTAGCTATGGCTTGATAAAACTATTCCGCCAATTTTGTTGGCGGAATGGGCACTAAGGTTATTTATACTTTTTAGCATTAAACATGGATACGTTTTTCAAAATCGCTCCAATCATAAAACCCATCAGAGTTGAGTGATGCATTTTTGAGTTTTAGCTGAAAATGTTCAGGTGGATTATTGATATCGAGCGCTTGTCCTGTATAAAGTTGTTCAAAACTTTGATAAACATATTCAGCTTTAAAATAATGCTTGCCTGTTAGCGAGTGTTTGAAGCGTTGAAAAATTACTTTACCACCAATAGGAGTGGTTTCATATTGATGAGGTAGTTGATACTCTTCAAAATCTAAAGCGCCTAATAGTGATGCGATTGTACTATCATGGCCGACTAATAAATTGACCGTATATTGTTGCTGCATAAGATCATCAATCATATTGATCAATTTGGCTGCTGCGCGTGTAGCGAGTGTTTTGGTGTGGCAAATTAAGTTAATGTACTGATTACGAATCTGCACAATTTGTTGCCACTGCTCTAAGCTATCAATTTTACCCCATGCAATTTGATTTTTAGGGAACGCTGAATAATATTGCAATAAAAAAGAATCAACGACACTAATGCCAACAGCTAAGGCACCCAATAACGCTGGCTCTTCATTCTTTTTAAAATAGAGTTCTAATGGGATATCGGCTAATTCACACTGATATTGTTTGTATAGCTCAGATTGTTTGTAATCGAGTATATCAGACAAAATTTGATAAGCCGGCGCTAAGTTTTTAAAAATTGATTGAGCCTTATCTGCTTGCTCGATATCACGTAAAACGGCTTGCTTAAATTGTGCTGAATCTTCTTCTAAACTTGGATCGAAAATTGGATCCATTCTTTCAATAGGGTATTTATGATTGATAGTTATATCACAACCAGCGTAGGCGCCGGCTACAATGAACTGTGCTGTCGCAACGGTTCTTTGTAAGCTATTGGCATAGACAAACAAGTCATGACTATTATTGGTTATTTTGATGTTGTGTTTTTCTAACCATTGTGACAGGTAGTGACCAAAATAGACTTCTAATGCTCCTCCTCTGGTTGTTAGATAACCATAAGGATGGTCCCATTTGGGCCATTGATAGGGGGTAGCTTGATCAATAAATTCTAGGGTATTTTGTAAAGCTGTACGAATACCATGACGACTTAGTATAACAACTTTCTCCAATTGGTAATGCGAGTTACTCATTTTGTGATCCAACCTTGCTTGTGTAGATAATCTAAAATAAAACTTCGTTGCCCATTTATAATCGTTTCGGCAATTTTATCACTCCAACCACCTGTTTTTTGATGGGTACTACGGTGATTGTAATAATCATTCATTTGTGTATCGTATTGTGCCAATAGAGTTTTATCTATTGATTGATATTGATTTTCAAAAAATACCAAAGGCTTAGGAAGTCTTGGCTTTATTTCAGGGTGCTGGTCTGGATAGCCAATGCATAACCCAAAAAGAGGCAAAACATATTTAGGGATGGCTAATAATTCTGTAACGTTATCAATATTATTACGTAAGCCACCAATATAAACTATGCCTAAGCCTAAAGATTCAGCTGCAATCACTGCATTTTGTGCCATGATCGCAGTTTCAATGCAGCCAACTAAAAGTTGTTCTGCTCTTTCAAGGGGGATTGTTGGATCAATTTGAAAGTGTCGATTGAAATCAGCGCAAAATACCCAAAATTCGGGTGCTTGTTTAACATAGCACTGATCGCCTGTGTAGTGAGCAAGTTTTTCACGTTTGTCACTATCAGTAATACGAATTATCGTAGCGCATTGTAAAAAATTAGAACTTGAAGCCGATTGTGCAGCTGTAACAATTGTATCAATTTGCGCTTGAGTTAAGGGGGTGGATTTATAAGCACGAATTGAACGGTGCTGACAAATTAAATCAATTGTTTGGTTTTGCATAATGGCTCCTTTATATAACTATTTTTTTATGAATTGTAAGTCCCAAACCCCGTGCCCTAAATTTTGACCTCTTTTTTCAAACTTAGTAATTGGCCTATCTTCTGGTCTGGGAATATAATCACCCGTTGATGATAAATTCTTAAAACCTTCTGCTTGAGTTAATACTTCAAGCATATGTTCGGCATAATGTTGCCAATCGGTAGCAAGATGTAACATACCGCCAACCTTTAATTTTCTTTGTATTAATTGCACAAATTCAGGTTGAATAATTCTACGTTTATTATGTCTTGCTTTATGCCAAGGGTCGGGAAAATAAATTTGCACCTTATCAAGCGAGTGATCTGCTATCATATTATTCAAGACTTCAACGGCATCATGACACATGACTTTTAGGTTAGATAATTGGTTTTCTTCAATCGCCATCAAACAAGCACCCACTCCAGGTTTGTGCACTTCAATCCCCAAAAAATCTTTAGTCGGCGCATTTTTGGCCATTTCAACCAATGATGCCCCCATACCAAAACCAATTTCTAACACAAAGGGTTTGTTATTATTTGAACCTATAGTAACGTTTGGATTATAGTCAATACCAAATACAGGCCATAAATTCTCTAATGCTTGTTGCTGGCCTTTAGTTAAACGACCTTGTCGTAATACAAAACTTCGAATAGTTCGTTTTGATTTAATATTTTCATTGTTATTTATCATGGATTGTTCATTCATCACGTTGTCTATTTTTGTGTTGCGGTTTGCCAAATTTGTTTACTCATTAAGGTTTATAATTAGAAAGTAGTTTAACTGATTTTTGATTCACTTCAAGAAAACATATTATTGATATGTTTTTCTATTTATTATTGTGATACATATAAAAATTTTTGAATAAATTTTTATAATGTGGTTGAGCATACTCTGTAAATGATTATATAATTATTACCCCGATTTAACCGATTACGTATAAGTAATCATTATAACATGCTTGAGGATTTCTCGTGCCTGATATGAAGCTTTTTGCTGGTAATGCTACACCGGAGCTGGCAAAACGTATAGCTAATCGTCTTTATACTTCTCTTGGTGATATTGTTGTTAGTCGTTTTAGCGATGGAGAAGTAAATGTACAAATTAACGAAAACGTCCGTGGTGAAGATGTTTTTATTATTCAATCAACTTGTGCGCCTACCAATGATAACCTAATGGAATTATTAGTCATGATCGATGCAATGCGTCGTGCATCTGCTGGTCGTATCACGGCGGTTATTCCTTATTTTGGTTATGCAAGGCAAGATCGTCGTGTACGTTCAGCGCGAGTGCCTATTACAGCTAAAGTTGTTGCTGACTTTTTATCAACAGTTGGTGTTGATAGGGTATTAACCGTTGATCTTCATGCAGAGCAAATTCAAGGTTTTTTTGATGTACCTGTAGATAACGTATTTGGTAGCCCGGTTATTTTAGAAGATATGTTACAACGCGAGTTTGAACGTCCGATTGTCGTATCGCCTGATATTGGTGGTGTGGTACGTGCTCGTGCGATTGCAAAACTTTTAAATGATACTGATATGGCTATTATCGACAAGCGTCGTCAACGTGCTAATGAAGCGGAAGTGATGAATATCATCGGTGATGTTGCTGATAGAGATTGTATTTTAGTTGATGATATGATTGATACAGCCGGTACACTTTGTAAAGCGGCGGATGCATTAAAAGCGCGTGGTGCTAAAAGCGTTTATGCTTATGCAACGCATCCAATCTTTTCAGGTAAAGCCGTCACCAATATTAAAAATTCTGCCATTGATGAAATAGTTGTTTGTGACACCATTCCGTTAACTGCTGAAGTAAAAGCATTAAAAAATGTACGTCAATTAACACTATCTGGAATGCTTGCTGAAGCTATTCGTCGTATTAGTAACGAAGAGTCAATTTCAGCGATGTTCCATCAATAATTTATTTTATTATTGAACGACAAGCCCCTTTATATTGGGGCTTTTTTCTAAAAAAAATCAGTAAATAATCCCAATATTATGACAACGATAAAACTTATTGTAGGACTTGCCAATCCTGGAAATGAATATGCCGCAACTCGCCATAATGCAGGTGCATGGTTTGTTGATCTTTTAGCTGAACGATATCATCAATCTTTAAAAAATGAAGCTAAATTTTTTGGCTATACAGCTAGAATAAACATTGGTGGTCATGACGTGAGATTATTAGTCCCTACTACGTTTATGAATTTAAGTGGTAAAGCGGTACAGGCACTAGCAACTTTTTATCAAATTAAACCAGAAGAAATTTTAGTCGCTCATGATGAACTGGATCTTAACCCAGGTATTGCTAAATTTAAATTTGGTGGTAGTCATGGCGGTCATAATGGTTTAAAAGATATTGCCAGCAAATTAGGTAATAATTTAAATTTTTATCGTCTCAGAATTGGTATTGGTCATCCGGGTGACAAAAATAAAGTTGTTGGTTATGTGTTAAATAAACCCTCTAAACCCGAACAAGAACTTATTGATAAGGCGATAGAAGAATCGGTACGATCGGTTGAGATTTTATTATCAGATGGTATTGAAAGTGCAATGAACCACTTACATGCTTTTAAAGGCTGAAAGAAAGGTTATTAAGCTTATTATAGTGGTAAGTCTTATTGGATGATAATCCACCTAGCATCAGGTGGATTGTGTTGAATCAAACAATCTTAAGAAAATAGATGGGTAACATCTCCCCCTTTTTCGGCGATTTTTTTCATTACTTCTTTGATTAACCACATATTCATCGATGCGGTATCATCGGTACTGCCTGGGTAGTTAAGTTCTTTTGCCAAATTTTTTCGTGCTTCTAAACTATTATCGATACCTAATAACTTCAATAAATCAACAATTGATGTTTTCCAATTAAGTTTTTCAGGATATTTGTTCGCTAAATTCTCTAAAATTGACATAACATCAGTCTGAGATACTTGTTTGGCTTGGTCTGAATTTTGTTGTGTTTCCGTTTGAATGCCAGAGGCGGCGTTTTTAGCAGCATCTGTCATACTATTTACTTTGTCTTTGACCGTATTGTTAACATTTGATGCTGCTGCTTGTGCGCTTGGAAATATTTTAGAAAAAATATTATTTAAGATACCCATATTACATCCTCCTATGTTTAAACTGCTTTAAAAAAACTGCTTAACGATATAGATGTAGATAATATCCTTTTCAGTATACCTGTTTGAAAGTAACGCTGTCAAAAAGATAAATATTTGCTGCTTTTATCTTTCAAAATTAGGCTACCAATTTTAGTCTCTATATCTATTTTTTAAAGCGATCTTTATTCAAACTTTGATGAGTTAATCTATTGAATAACTTGTATAAGTTAGTTTTGTAACAAATAATTAATACTATTTTCTAAAATTATTTATTATACCAATTCTATATAAAATGTGATCACTGTCTCAATTTTAAACAAATCTGGCATACGATGTAATAAATTAGTTGTAATATTTGGTTTACCAATATGCAGTGTTACATAATTTTTTTATGTTAGAAATTTAAATTACAACTAGAGGTATATTATGAGTTCCATTTTTAAATCAGGAGGATATGTCCGTTGGGTAATGATCATTTTGTTTGCAACGGGTGTGATTCTTAATTATGTCGATCGTAACGCACTAGGTATTATGGCTCAAGAAATTATACGTGATTTAAATATAACACCTAAAGAATACTCGTATATTACTGGCGCTTTTCAACTAGCTTATACCCTTTTTCAACCTATTGTAGGCTGGTTTATTGATGTAATTGGTTTACGAGTTGGTTTTGCGATAATGGTCATCATTTGGTCTATTATGTGTATACTTCATGCTGGTGCAGGCACTTGGTTTCAATTAGCGATTTTACGTTTTTTTATGGGCGGTGCTGAATCTGTTGTTGCACCAGCCAATGCTAAAGTTATTAGTTTATGGTTTCCTAAAAAGGAACGCGCTATTGCTAATGGTTGGAGTATGGTTGGTTTTTCATTAGGTGCCATGATTGCTCCTCCTCTTATTTATGCGATACACCAATTTGGTGGTTGGCAGTTAGCTTTCTTAATTCCAGGTTCTGTAGGGTTAATTTGGGCAGGAATATGGCTCTACTTTTTCAGCGAGCCGTCAAAAAGTCGGTCTATTAGTGAGGCGGAAAGAAAATATATCTTATCCGATCAAGATGACACAGAGAGCCAACAAAACAAAAACATCTGGCAAGCAATTAAAAAAGTGATTTTGCAAAAAAAATTCTATGGTATTGCTATTCCAGCTTTTTTAGCTGAACCAGCTTGGGCGGCAGTTAATTTTTGGGTTCCTTACTATTTATTAACTGAACGCGGTATGCAATTAAAAGAGATGGCAATGTTTGTTTGGATTCCTTTCCTTGCTGCCGATTTTGGTGGTTTATCCTCCGGTTATTTTTCGCGTATGCTCAATAAGCGTTTTAATTTGTCTCGTGTTAATGCAGCTTGTGTAACTTATCTTGGCGCTGCTTTTTTCATGTTATCCATGGCGTTTGCAAGTTTAACACAAAGCCCATATGCTGCCATTGCTTTAATTGCTATAGGTGCATGGGGACATCAGATGTTATCTGCCATGCTTACTATTCAAGTTATTGAAAACTTTGATGGTAAAGAAGTATCAACAGTAAATGGTTTGCGTGGTAGCTCGGCTTGGATTGCTAGTTTCTTATTTACAATTATTGTTGGTCAGTTTGTTGCAACAATTGGCTTTAAACCCTTTTTTATTACTATGGGCTTTTTAGATATTGTTGGGGCAATTGTTATGTGTTCACTGTTGTATCAGCGTAAGCAAAAGTAATTAAATACAGAAATCATTATATTCGTTATGCAATAAAGAAGTACATCCTAACATAAAACAAAAGGGCGGTTGACGCTCTTTTTTATTTTTATGATTATCAATAATAATAAAAAAGCCCATTATATGGGCTTTATTTTTGATTGTGTTAACAGCGGGTTTATTCAAAAAATGCACGTTTAATCGCGTATTCTACACCGCGAATTTCGGCTAATCCTCTTAAACGACCAATGGCAGAATAACCCGGATTGGTTTTCTTTTTCAGATCATCTAACATTTGGTGTCCATGATCGGGACGAACGGGAATAGCACGTTTAATTCCTGCTTTTTTACGTCGCTGTTCTTCGCTAACCAGAGCTTTAATGACTGCGTACATGTCAACATCACCAGCAAGGTGATCTCCCTCATGGAAAGAGAGTGGATTATCTTCTCGGACTGTTGCCCGTAGATGAATAAAATGCACACGATCAGCAAATTTTTCAGCCATTTTGGCTAAATCGTTATCTTGACGAACTCCATAAGACCCAGTACAGAAACAAAAACCATTATGAATACTGTCAACTGTATCTTTAATCCATTGCATATCTTCGATAGTTGAAACAATGCGCGGTAACCCTAGAATAGGACGTGGTGGATCATCAGGATGTACGGTTAATACCACGCCGACTTCTTCAGCGACAGGTACAATGTTTTTCAGGAAATAGGCGTAATTTTCACGCAGTTTATTTTTGTCAATGCCATCATAAGTGGCAAGGTGGGCTCTAAACTGATCAAGAGAGTAACCTTCTTCTGCTCCTGGTAAACCCGCAATAATATTAGCAACAAGCTTGTCCTTATCTGCTTGTGTCATTTTTTCAAAATATGTTTTTGCGCTGTCAATATCTTCATTTGAATAATCGTTTTCTGCATTAGGTCTTTTTAAAAGATGAATATCAAATGCAGCGAAAGCAACTTGGTCAAAACGGAGTGCTTTAGAACCATCAGGTAATGTGTAAGCAAGATCGGTTCGAGTCCAGTCTAAAACAGGCATGAAGTTATAACAAACAGTATCAATACCACAGGCGGCTAAATTCCGAATTGATTGCTGATAATTGGCAATATGTTGCTCAACATTACCAGTGTGTGTTTTTATCTCTTCATGAATGGGAATACTTTCAACAACTGACCAAGTTAACCCTTTTTCTTCAATCATGTTTTTGCGTTTTTGAATCTCTTCAATCGGCCACACTTCACCATTAGGAATATGGTGCAAAGCGGTCACAATTCCTGTTGCCCCAGCTTGCCTAATGTCATCTAATGATACTGGATCGCTAGGACCAAACCAACGCATTGTTTGTTCCATCTAAATTCTCCTTAAATTTTTAGCTTATTTAATATTTCAATAGCTAAAAGATCGATAAATGACGTTGGTTTATATTGTTCATTGGTTAACAATGTTAACAGGAATAGAATCAAATAAATAACCATCAAAATTTGGATCTTCACTATCAGAAACGGTCATTAATGTTTGTTTAACATTTTCTAAATGTTGCCACATTGCATGGCGCGCAGCCATCGCATCTTTTATTTGCAAAGCTTGTAAAATTTTTTCATGGTCATCAAGCCATTTTTTTCGATAACTGTGATCAGTGATACGACTATGCAATTGATTCCACATTTTACTTGCTGAACGTCTTTGCCATAAATCCTGTAATAAACCCTCAAGAACTGAGTTTTTAGTCGCTTTGGCGATCGTGATATGAAACAATTCATCGTCACTATAATCATCAATTAACCCTTGCTCTAAAATTTGTCGTTCTCGTTCCAAGATTGATCTTAACTCAATGATATCGGATTTAACTATTTGTGACGCGGCAAAAGCGGCAATATTACTTTCAATTAGTTGTCTTGCCTGCAATAATTCAAATGGCCCAAAATCTTCTTCTTCGATTTTTTTATCTTTTTCGGATAAGATTTCATCTGGTAAACCAATTACATAAACTCCCGATCCTTTTTTAACTGTGACTAAATTTTCCAGCTCTAACATAATTAGTGCTTCACGTACTACTGTTCTACTTACACTAAATGCTTCGGCAATGTCTCGTTCAGGTGGTAGTCGGTCACCTAATTTGTAAGTTCCACTTTTTAATAATGATTTCAGCTCATTACCAATTTCTTGATATAGCCGATTAACAGTAAGCATTATCTATAAATCCCCATTCTTACTTTGATTTAGTGTAATTATACGCTAATTATTATCAGTACCAGAAGTTGTTTATAAAATAATGGGCGCTAATTTTATAATTGGAATACCAATTTTGGTGTTCATTATAAATATTTTGTTATCTTCGACTATAAAATAAACCAAAAAACGTGATTTTAATCACAAAAAATAAAAAATATAGGTGAAAAATTTATTAACAAGTGAAAATATGTTTAACCAATATTATTGGTAAACAATTATCTATGGTTGAAAAAATGTTAAATTTATTAGATGTTCCGTCATCAATTCAAAATAAACCTTCTTATAACAGAAATAACATGATCGCGCGTATTGTGCATTTAGGGTTTGGTGCTTTTCATCGCGCGCATCAAGCTTTATTTACCGATCGATTATTGAATCGAGGTAATAGTGACTGGGGGATTTGCGAAGTTAACATTGTGGGTGGTGAACAATTAATTGATGATATTCGCAAGCAAGATCATCTTTATACGGTTTTAGAAAAAGGCGCAACGACTAAAGAAGCATTTATTATTGGTAGTGTAAAAGAATCACTGTTAGCGACAAGTGATGGTATTGATACTATTTTGGAAAAAATGGCTGATCCTGTTGTTGAGATTGTATCATTAACAGTCACAGAGAAAGGCTATTGTATGTTACCCGGTGGTTCAGGTTTAGATTTGAATAACGCGCTGATTAAGGCTGATTTGGCTAATCCATCTAAGCCAATGTCGGCTCCGGGTGTGATTGTTGAAGCGCTTTATCGAAGAATGCAACGAGGATTAAGGTCATTTACAGCACTATCTTGTGACAATATTCCAGAAAATGGATTGGTATTGAAAAAAGCGATTTTAGGTTTAGCTAATGCTCGTGATACTCAGTTAGCTTTATGGATTGAAGCGAATACTACCTTTCCTTGTACAATGGTTGATCGCATTGTACCGGCTGCAACATCTGAAACGTTGATAGAAATTGAACATGCTTTAGGCGGCATGTATGATCCATGCGGTATTGCTTGTGAACCGTTTATCCAATGGGTGATTGAAGATAACTTTGTGACTAATCGACCTAATTGGGATGAAGTGGGTGCTGAATTTGTTGATGATGTCGTCCCATATGAAGAGATGAAACTCAGAATGTTAAACGGCAGTCACTCATTTTTAGCTTATTTAGGCTATTTAGCGGGTTATGAACATATTAATGATTGTATGAATGATAAAAACTATAAAAAAGCGACTTTATCATTAATGCTGCAACAGCAAGCTCCAACCTTAAATGTTCCATCAAATGTTAATTTACAACACTATGCTAATAAACTGATTGAAAGATTTAGTAATCCATCACTAAAACATAGAACATGGCAAATTGCTATGGATGGCACACAAAAACTACCACAACGTATGCTTGATTCAATTCGTTGGCATATTAGTCATCATTCTGATTTTTCATTACTGGCTTTAGGTGTAGCAGCTTGGATGCGTTATGTTGGGGGCGTCGATGATAATAATCAGGCTATTGATGTTCGCGATCCTATGTTAAATGAACTTACTCGGTTAGTTAAATCTAGTCCAGACGGCCTTGAAAGAGTTGATGCCTTGCTCAGTCTTAATGCAGTGTTTGGAACGGATTTACCGAAAAACGCACTATTTAAACAAAAAGTGAGTGAGCATTATCTTTCTTTGATGCATAAAGGTGCAAAACAAACAATCAACGATTTAATAATCTAATTTTGGATAAGACAGCATGAAAAGTTTTTTAGATGATAATTTTTTATTACAAACTGATGCAGCACAAAGGCTATATTTTGATTATGCTCAAGATCAACCTATCTATGACTATCACTGCCATCTTTCACCAAAAGAAATCGCGGAAAACAAAAATTTTCGTAATTTAGCAGAAATCTGGTTAGCAGGAGACCATTACAAATGGCGAGTACTACGCACTGCGGGTATTAATGAAAATCTAATCACAGGTAATGCTACTGATTATGATAAATATCTTACTTGGGCAAAAGTTGTGCCATTGACGCTAGGTAACCCAATTTATCATTGGACTCATTTAGAACTAAAACGCCCATTCGGTATAAAAAATATTCTTTTTAATGAAAACACAGCTGAAAAAATTTGGTTGCAAGCGAACGAACTGTTGGCGACAAAAGAATTTTCTACTCAAGGCATTTTAAAGCAAATGAAAGTCAAAGCAGTAGGCACAACTGATGATCCAATTGATTCTCTTGAGTATCATAAAAAAATTAGTTTGGATAATGCGTTTGAAACTAAAGTCCGCCCAAGTTGGCGACCTGATAAAGTGTTTAAAATTGAATTGTCTGGATTTACAGATTATATCGCTCAACTGGGTGTAGCTGCTGATATTGAAATTAATAGTTTTGAGAAACTTCTTTGTGCTTTGACAAAAAGGTTAGATCATTTTGAACAACATAATTGTCAAGCAGCTGATCATGGTATCGAAATATTGCGTTATGCCGACATTCCTCCTGAAAAACAGCTTGATCACATTCTAACAAAGCGTTTAATGAATCAATCTTTATCTGAAGTAGAAATAGCCCAATTTAGCACCGCTATTCTTGTGTGGTTAGGTAAGCAATATCATCAGCGTAACTGGGTTATGCAATTACATTTAGGCGCGTTACGAAATAATAATCAACGAATGTTTAAAATACTAGGGCCCGATGCTGGCTTTGATTCTATTGGTGATAGACCAATAGCTGAGCCTTTATCTTCGCTGCTTGGTTTATTAGATTTGACCGATCAATTACCTAAAACCATTTTGTATTGTTTAAACCCACGTGATAACGAAGTAATAGCTACTATGGTGGGCAATTTTCAAGGCTCGGATATGGCGGGTAAAATCCAATTTGGTTCGGGATGGTGGTTTAACGATCAAAAAGATGGTATGCAGCGTCAATTGATGCAGCTTTCTCAAATGGGATTATTAAGTCAATTTGTGGGAATGTTGACTGACTCTCGTAGTTTTTTATCTTTTACAAGGCATGAGTACTTTAGGCGAATTTTGTGCAATATGATTGGTGATTGGATGGAAAATGGTGAAATTCCTGCGGATTTTAATTTGGTTGGGAATATGGTTAGGAATATCTGTTTTGATAATGCGCATCGTTATTTTCAAACTAAAATTCATCAATAATATGCCAATGTAACCCTATATGTAAAACTTTACGTGTTTGACTAACTGTGTTGTTGAATGTTTTAAATAAATTGATACCAATTAAGAGGTTGTCTGATGAAAACGTTAAAAAAATGGATATTTAAAAAAGAGCAAAATAACTGTATTGAACTTTTAGTGGATGAAAAATACTGCTTTTGCTTATACGTGTTAGAAGAAAGAATGTTTCGTGTTCTAATTAAGCGACAGGATAGTTTATCATTAGACAGAACTTGGAGTATTGCGCCGAATGGTGATGTACCATTAGAGGGACGCGATAGGTTAAGTACCGAAGGTTTTTCACTGCCAACATATCAATTATCACATTCAGATAATCAAATAACAGTCAGCACACAACATTTACGTGTGACAATTAAGCAACCACTATCGTTAAAGTGGGAGTATAAGAACAAAAATCAACAATGGGAGCTTCTGGTTGAAGATAGAAGTACCAGTGCATATCTGATAAACCCGCATGGTGATGGTATTGCACATTACCAACGAAGGTATCAAGATGAACAATACTATGGTTTGGGTGATAAAGCGGGGGATCTTAATCGTGCAGGTCGTCGTTTTGAAATGCGTAATCTTGATGCCATGGGGTATAATGCTAAAAATACCGATCCGCTCTATAAGCATATTCCGTTTACTATTACGCATCGTAATCAAGTCAGTTTTGGACTGTTTTATGATAATTTAAGTAGTTGTTGGATCGATTTAGGGACAGAACATGACAATTATCATCTGCCATATCGTCGTTATCAGGCTGAAGCGGGTGACATCGATTTTTATGTCTTTTTAGGTCCTAAAATTCTCGATGTGACGAAGTCTTTTATTAAACTGACAGGTAAAACTTTTTTTGGTCCTAAATGGAGTCTAGGGTATAGTGGTTCAACAATGTTTTATACCGATGCCCCTAACGCGCAAGAACAAATGCAAAACTTTATTGATTTGTGTCAAGAGCATGGTATTGCTTGTGATTCATTTCAACTCTCTTCGGGATATACATCGATTAATGGTAAACGATATGTGTTTAATTGGAACTATGATAAATTCCCCGATCCAAAAGCGTTTACGCAATCTTACCATGCTGCGGGTTTAAAAATTGCAGCCAATATTAAACCTTGTTTGTTACAAGATCATCCTAAATATAAAGAAGTGGCTGATAAAGGATTATTTATTAAAGATTCGGAAAGTGATGCACCTGAACGTTCAATGTTTTGGGATGATGAAGGCTCTCACTTAGATTTCACCAATCCACAAGCCTATAATTGGTGGAGACAAAACGTTACTGAGCAGCTTTTAGAGATGGGAATCGACTCGACATGGAATGATAATAATGAGTTTGAAGTGTGGGACGGTGAGGCTCGTTGTCATGGCTTTGGTCAGGAGATTGCGATAAAACATATTCGTCCAGTTATGCCTTTACTTATGTCTAGAGCTTCAATGGAAGCACAACAGAGCTATAACCCAACTATTCGTCCTTATTTAATTTCTCGTTCAGGTTGTGCAGGTATTCAACGCTATGTGCAAACATGGTCGGGAGATAATCGTACCAGTTGGCAGACGCTTAAATACAATATACGTATGGGTTTAGGCATGAGTTTGTCTGGTCTTTATAATGTCGGGCATGATGTCGGTGGTTTTTCGGGTGATAAACCGGACGCAGAATTATTTGTACGTTGGGTACAAAACGGCATTATGCATCCGCGTTTTACCATTCATTCTTGGAATGATGATCATACAGTCAATGAACCGTGGATGTATCAAGAAGTTACGCCGATTATTCGCGATACAATTTGCCTTCGATATCAATTATTACCTTATTTTTATAATTTACTCTGGCAAGCCCATCAACATGATGAACCAATGTTAAGACCAACATTTTTAGATCATGAACATGATTTACAGACGTTTGTTGAAACTGATGATTTTATGATTGGTCAGGATTTATTAGTGGCAAGTATTGTTGAACCAGGACAACGTCAGCGAGTCGTTTATTTACCTGACAATCAAGTTGGCTGGTATTGTTACCATTCTCATCAGTGGTTTAGTGGTAAACAGTCAATCACTTTACCGGCACCATTAGAATCATTTCCATTGTTAGTTAAAGCAGGTTCGGTTATTCCTGTTTCAAAACGCCTAGCTTATGTGAATCATAAACTCGATGATTATCGAGAATTTAAAGTTTTCCCAGCGAAAGGTATTCATACATCTCAAGGTTGTTTTTTTGAAGATGATGGTGAAAGCTATGCTTATCAAAATGGTGTTGGATTATGGATCAATTGGCAGTTAGTGTCGACTAATGATCGAATTGATCTTCGTTTAAAAGCAAATGGAAGTTATATTCCAGCTTGGCAAGAGCTGGTCATTACCTTACCAAAAGGAGAATTGCGTACACTTTATATTAACGATGAGCCAATAAATAAGGTTAATTTAAGTGCAATAAGCTAATGCACTTACTTACACTATGCTTTATAACAACACTTTTAAAGTGTATAAATAATTAACATTTAACTGTGAATTAAAACATAAATTTTCAATTTATTGGGGCTTTTATTAGGATTAATAACATTTGATTTTACTCTGTTGTATCAACGAGTTAATTTAACTGATGCAAGCGTATTATGATTCTGGAATATAAAAAATTCAGAACATAAATTTTAATCTTAATGAAAGTCACCTTATTTTGAAATTTATTTTCTATTATGTCTTAATGAAGATTTAAAAAACTGTAAATGTATTTTTATAGCAGGACATTTTTTATGAAATAAGGTAAATTATTTACTGTTGTATTTTATATACAATGTTAACGTGACATTAAGAAGCAAGGATAAACATAATAGATGCGTTATAACCAGCCACAAATATTACCGTCGATTTTGTCACAACAATCTTGGTTATCTGAGATAAAAGAAAGAACAGTTGCATTAGCTAAATTAGCGGATGTGATTAATGAGTTATTGCCTTCTCCATTACAACAGCATTATAGAATTGCGAATTATCGCCAAGGTGTGCTAATTTTAGAGGTGAGTTCAGCTAGTTGGTTAACTCGATTAAAATATGAGCAAAATCATTTGCTATCGGGTATACGTAAAAAAGTTTTACCGTCTTTATCTTCTATTCAATTTAAAATTAATCCCGACCTGTTAGTTGGTTCCTCAATAATGCGTGACAATGCATTGAAAAGTGCCAATGCAAGCCGCATATTAAGTACACAGAGTGCGACATACTTGTATAGTTTAGCGGAAAGTGCACCCGATAAATTAAAAAAACAATTGATTAAACTTGCTAACCATGCAAAATAAGTAAAACAATTGAACGATAATGTATATACTAGAACAAAATAAATACAAGGAGTGAAATATGGATAAACAGATGATGATTTATCTGGCGATTGGTGTAGTAATTGGTTTTATTATCGGGTTTATTTTAACTAATATGTTTAGTAAAAAAGGTCGTGAGTTTGCAAAAGTAAAACGTGAACTTGAACAGACACAAGAAGAGCTTAAAACACAAAAACAGACTATTGTTAAACACTTCTCACACAGTGCAGAAATATTAGATAATATGGCTAAAGAGTTCCGTCGCCTTTATCAACATATGGCTGAAAATTCAGGTAAATTCTCGTCTGATGACGATATCACAGCTATCGCTTTAGATATGAATAAAGATGCGGATATCAAAACAGAAATCACACTTGAAAAGCAACCTAAAGACTATTCTGATAACCCTTCTGGTTTATTTAAAACAGACGAAAATAAATCTTAACTAGCTCTAACTCTTTTCGCCAGTGTTATCTGGCGGAACATTAATGTAAAAAAAATCAATTGTTAAAAACGAGAGTGTTTTATGATTAATAATTCTTTACCAAAACCAAAAAAATTATTTAGTGCAATTGCATTAACGTTAGGTATGGTCTTATCAGGGTTACCCAATGCCTATGCTACTCTCCCTGCCATTTCAACAGGAGATAACGCATCACAACCTAGTTTAGCGCCTATGTTAGAAACGGTATTACCTTCTGTCGTTAGTATTAAGGTAGAAGGTACAGCACAAATGCAAACTAATATTCCGGAAGAATTTAGACGATTTTTTGGTTATCCAGATAGCCAATCAAGATCCTTTACCGGTCAAGGATCGGGTGTGATTATTGATGCTGATAAAGGCTATATTGTCACCAATAATCATGTGATTGATAATGCCGATACCATTACAGTGGTATTGAATGATGGTCATGAATATAAAGCAAAATTAATAGGTAAAGATCCGCAAAGTGATATCGCGCTACTAAAGGTTGAAGATGCTAAAAAATTAACTGCCATTAAATTAGCCGATTCAGATAAAATGCGCGTAGGTGATTTTGTGGTCGCCATTGGTAACCCATTTGGAATTGGTCAAACTGTTACTTCTGGTATTATTTCAGCCTTAGCGCGTAGTGGGCTGAATATGAATGGTTTTGAAAACTTCATACAAACCGATGCTTCAATTAATCGTGGTAATTCAGGCGGTGCATTAGTGAATTTAAACGGTGAATTAGTTGGCATTAATACTGCAATTATTGCGCCTAGTGGTGGCAATGTGGGTATTGGTTTTGCAATTCCAAGTAATATGGTAAAAAACTTGACGTCTCAACTTATTGAATACGGTGAAGTTAAGCGTGGTGTACTTGGTATTAAAGGTAATGAGTTAACCTCGGATATCGCCAAAGCTTTCGATCTTGACGTGCAAAAAGGTGCCTTTGTAAGTGAAGTGATTGATGATTCCGCCGCTAAAGATGCGGGTATAAAATCGGGTGATGTCATTATATCAATGGATGGCAAACCAGTTGATAGTTTTGCCGAATTACGCGCTAAAATTGCCACTACTGGCGCTGGTCGAACCGTAAAATTAGGTTTGATTCGTGATGGTAAAGAGATGACAGTGGATGTTACACTAAAAAATAGTGATGAATCTTCAACTGAAGCGAAATCATTGCATCCTGCTCTTGAAGGTGCAACATTAAGCAATGGTGATATTAAAGGTAAAAAAGGTGTATTAATCGAAAGTATTGCTAAAAATTCGCCAGCATCACGATTAAGTTTACAAGAGGGCGACCTTATTACTGGCGTAAATAAAGAAAGAATCAATAATATTGCTGATTTACGTAAAATTATTGATAGTAAACCATCTGCTATTGCTTTAAATATTGTGCGTGGTGATAGCCAGCTTTATCTTATTTTACGCTAATTAATGCGTTAGCTACATGTCGCCGATAGCATTATCGGCGAAAACTAAAATTCTAACCTGCCATTAGATATGATAAAATCATCACTATTCATTCTTATCTAGATACCTCTGATAATGCTTAAAAAATTTTTATGGCCAATGTTGATTGGTGCGGTTTTAGCGATTGTATTATTAATTATCTTTCCATCCTTGCGTAATGGAACTCAGTCAAATTTTCCAAGATCGATTTTTAATAATGATCCCATGAGTTATTCCGATGCGGTAAAAGTTGCTGCACCAGCGGTAGTTAATATTTATAGTCGCTCTATTAATTCTCTGCCCAAACAACCTCAAGATAGTGCAATTACGCCATTGGGTTCGGGTGTGATTATGAGCGACCATGGTTATATTATTACCAATTATCATGTGGTGGATGGTGCAGAACAAATTATTGTCGCTTTACAAGATGGTCGAATATTTGAAGCTTTATCGGTTGGCACTGATAAACTTGTTGATATTGCGGTATTAAAGATTGACGCAAGTAATATTCCAACTATACCTATTAATCCTAATCGCGAGCCTAAAATAGGTGATGTGGTTCTCGCCATTGGTAATCCTTATAATATTGGGCAAACGATCACCCAAGGTATTATTAGTGCGACAGGTCGTGATGGATTAAGTCCTTATCGAAGACAAAACTTTATTCAAACCGATGCATCAATTAACCATGGTAATTCAGGGGGGGCCTTAGTTAATAGTAAAGGTGAATTAGTCGGTATTAATACCTTAACCTTTGCTAAAAATCTAGGTAATGAAGTGCCTGAAGGTATCGGTTTTGCTATTCCTACCGCTTTAGCTGTTAAAATTATGAATAAATTAATTCAAGACGGTAAAGTGATTCGGGGCTATATCGGTATTGATGGGTTAGAGTTTGCCCCGACTCAAAATCCGAGTGATCCACCGGTTGTATTAGGCATTTTGGTGACTAATGCGGAAGGGCCGTCATTACAAGCAGGTGTTCAAGCTAATGATATTTTGATTATGGTCGATAATAAACCGGTCAAATCCATTGTTGAAACAATGGATAGAATTGCAGAGTTGAAACCGGGCACAACAATCCCCATTATTGTATTACGTAATGGAGAAAGAGTTGAACTTCAAGTGACAATAGGTCAATTACCCGTTTAACTATTTTGTTACTTGATTATAGCCACTATAGGGCGTATAATTTGCGCCCTTATCATGTTTTTTTAACACTCGTATGGTGTTTAGATTTTGCTTTTAGCCATCTATATAGCGATACGAACAAACTTAAGAGGTTTATTATGAAAGAAGGTATCCATCCTCAATATACAGCCATTACAGCAACTTGTTCATGCGGTAATGTGATCAAAACACATTCAACTATTGGTCACGATATTCATCTTGACGTATGTGGTGAATGCCATCCATTCTACACTGGTAAACAACGTGATGTTGCAACTGGTGGACGTGTAGATAAATTCAAACAACGTTTTGCTATGGTTGGCGGCAAAAAATAAGATTGTAATGAATCATTATCAAAAAAGGCGCTTAATGCGCCTTTTTGTTTTTACTATGCTTTGGAATTTCATTTTATTCATCGATTAAGCTGGGATCAATGCCTAAATTACGCATTATTTTTTGAGCTTGCATTGGAATAACATCTTCACGATCTTTTTGTAAATCCTCATCACAAGGTAAAGGTTGACCAGTGTAGGCATGCAAAAAGGCTTCACATAATAATTCACTATTTGTGGCATGGCGTAAATTATTTACCTGTCGGCGAGTACGTTCATCAGTTAATATTTTTAGGACTTTTAACGGAATTGACACTGTAATTTTTTTTACTTGCTCACTTTTCTTACCATGCTCTGCATAAGGGCTTATATATTCGCCATTCCATTCCATCATTGTTCACCAGTATTACATTACAATTAATGTGGATAATTTTATCGTTTTTTTTTAATAACTGCAATCTACACATCGAGACAGTTAGACGTCTAGACATGTTGACGGCTTTATTTATTGTGCTATTCTTATACAAAAGGTATCTAATAATAAATAAACGTTTTAGGATGATATTATGGCTAGCCAATCAAGAAATTTAAGCCAAGGAACAATTGCTGTTCGTGGTGGATTAAATACTGATGATCAATATGGAAGTGTTGTTCCAGTGATTACCCCTTCAACTTGTTACCGCTATCAAGAGTTCGCTACACCAAGACAATTTGATTACGCACGTAAATCTAATCCAAGTCGGCGATTAGTAGAACAAACTGTTGCTAAGTTAGAGGGTGGGGCAGATGCAATTTTGACTAATTGTGGTATGTCAGCTATTCATTTGGTTAGTGTTGCATTATTAACCCCCAATGATTTAGTTGTGGCACCTCACGATTGTTACGGTGGCAGTTATCGTCTTTTTAATAGTTTGAGTGAGCGAGGTTATTTTAAAACTAAATTTGTCGATCAATCCGATCCTATTGCATTAAAACAAGCATTGAGTTTAGGGCCTAAATTAGTTTTAATTGAATCACCAAGTAATCCATTATTACGCGTGGTGGATATTCAAGACATTACTCGTCAAGCGCATCAAGCCGGTGCTATTGTTTTGGTTGATAATACTTTTATGACGCCTATTTTGCAAAAACCTTTAGAACTTGGTGCCGACATCGTCACCCATTCTTGCACTAAATTTTTAAATGGCCATTCTGATTTATTGGCAGGAATTTTGGTGTTTAAGGATCAACAACTTGCAACAGATGTGTTATGGTGGGCAAACAATATTGGTACCTTGACTTCATCATTTGATAGTTACCTGTTATTGCGTGGTTTACGTACTTTAGCTGCGCGAGTGAAATTACAACAAGATAATGCGCAAAAAGTAGTGGAATTCTTAGTTAATCATCCTAAAGTTGCAAAAGTTTATCATCCATCATTACCTTCAAATCTTGGACATGAAATAGCTAAAAAACAACAAAAAGGCTTTGGTTCACTGTTAAGTTTTGAACTTGCAGGTCAAGCAGAGGTTATGCCAAAATTTTTAAAGGCACTCAATATTTTTACCTTAGCGCAATCATTAGGCGGTGTCGAAAGCTTAATTTGCCACCCTGCAACGATGACGCATTCTGGAATAAGTGCAGAAGCGCGTAAAACTGCTGGTATTTCAGACCAGTTATTGCGTATTTCAGTAGGGTTAGAAGAGGTAGATGATTTATTAGCTGATTTACAGCAAGCATTATCGGTTATTTAAACTATTTTTTAGATGATATGGGGATGATGACAAATTATTATTTTCATTATTCCCATTGCGATTAATAGCGCTAAGTTTGGTGACTTAACTCGCTAAATTAAAATAGTCATTCGTCATTTTTTCGATAGCAGCAAGCATGTCATCAACAGTATGTTTTCTGCTTCGACCACATACTTTAGCCATATCTTGACATACCAAACATTGTCTGGATTGATGTCCTAATTGCGTACGTGAAACACTTTGCTCAGTTTTCGCATCAATAACATCGATATCCCATAATCGACCTAATGGATGATTGTTTTCAATTTCGATACAAAGCTGTTTTAATTGATCACTTGAGCATTCGACTGAAATTATTGCTTCATAACCTGTTAACGCACAGAATTGCTCTTCATGTATAATTTGAAGCATATTTTTTGCTAATAAATGGTGAATAGCGGTTATCGCTTCTTTAAACAATACCTTAGTGCCAGTACTCTTTTTTATTGGACCAGGAATGACTAAACTAAGCGAAATAAGTGGAAAAGGGTAACACTTAATTGCGTTACGCTGATGCTCGACTCGTTGTTCTTTGGCCAATAACATCTGTTCAAGGTTAACTGGCGTACCATCATCGAATTTCAATAATATATTAGTCATAATTGAAAAGCATGACATCGTTAGATGTCATGCTATAAAGTGATAAATTAATCTTTAACTTGACGAACAACATCAATGACTGAACCATCACGGAAGTGAACAATACCCACAATTTTATCTTCAAATTCAATTGGTTTTGGTTCACCTGTTAATGAAACAGCACGTTGATATAGCTCTTCAATGCTCATGACCGGTAAATTTGCTGCTTTTAAACGTTCTGCTATTTCAGGACGAGCAGGATTAACCGCAATACCATGATCGGTTACAAGTACATCAACACTTTCACCTGGCGTTACAATAGTGGTGACTTTTTTAATGACTGTAGGAATACGGCTACGAATTAATGGTGCAACAATAATGGTTAAGTTTGCACCGGCTGCTGTATCACAGTGCCCACCTGATGCGCCACGCATCACGCCATCAGAACCCGTTAACACATTAACGTTGTAATCAAGGTCAATTTCTAGTGCACTCAGGATAACAATATCTAATTCATCAACACTTGCACCTTTAGATGCAGGGTTAGCATAGACATTTGTTGATACTTCAATATGATCTTTATTTCTACCTAAAGATTGACCGGCTGCGCCATCAAAGCTTTGTGTATCTAATAAACGTTTTACTAATCCTTTTTCATGCAAATCAACAATACTTGCTGTGATACCACCTAATGCAAATGATGCAGTGATATTTTTAGCACGCATACGATTTTCTAAAAAGCGCGTTGCCGCGGTTGAAGAAGCACCAGAACCGGTTTGGATAGAAAATCCATCTTTAAAATAACCTGAATACTCAATTACATCAGCTGCGTAACGTGCAATCATAAGTTCACGTGGATTGCTGGTAATACGTGCAGCCCCTACGCTAATTTTAGTTGGATCACCAACCTCATCAACTTTCACAATATAGTCAACTTGATCTTGGCGAATAGATGCAGGATGGTTAGGATAACCAACGATGTCTTCAGTAAGTAATACCACTTTTTTAGCAAATTGGGCATCAACCATGGCATAACCTAGCGCACCACATTGTGATTTACCTGATACACCATTCGCATTACCTTGCTCATCAGCAGTTGAAACAGCTAAAAATGCGATATCAATATTAATTTCACCACTTTGGATAAGTTTTACTCGTCCACCATGTGAATGGATATGGACAGGGTTTTGCATTAAACCATGTGAAATTGCATCAGCCAATTTACCTCGTAAACCAGACGTATAAATTTTGGTGATCACGCCTGACTCAATATGTGGAATTAGTGCTGAGTTACAGCTTAACAATGAGCTTGAAGCTAAAGTTAAGTTTTTGATACCTAACTTACTAATCGTCTCGACAACTTTGTTAATAACTTTATCACCTTCACGAAATGCGTGATGGAAAGAGATGGTCATACCGTCACGTAATTCACATTTGTGTATTGCTTGTTCAATAGAATCACATAATTTTCGTGTGTATTTAGACTCATCTTTTAAATAGGGAGTGGTTGTATTCGCGTCAATAAATGGCGTAATATTCTTGAGATCGGGATGCTGTTTAAGCAAATCATCAATTTTTTTGTTTATAGAAGTAGTCATTTTGTCATCCTATCAAAGTTCTTTACGTACACCGGAATATTTTGCTAACTCAATAACTTTTCTAGCGCGTTCAATAATCGGTGCATCAATCATTTTGCCATTTAGAGAAATAACGCCTAGGCCTTTTCTTTCTCCTTCTTCTGCTGCTTCAACCACTTTTTTAGCATTTTCAACATCAGCAGCTGTTGGCGCATATGCATTATGTAGTAATTCGATTTGTCTTGGATTAATCAGTGATTTACCGTTATAACCTAGTTTTTTAATTAGGCTAACTTCTTTTAAGAAACCTTCATCGTCATTAACATTGGAATAAACCACATCAAAGGCATCAATTTTTGCCACACGTGCTGCATGTAAAACTGCACAGCGAGCATAAAACAGTTCGGTACCATCACCACGCTCAGTTTGCATGTCAACTAAATAGTCAAATGCAGCTAGCGCAATACCGATTAAACGAGGAGAAGATTTAGCAATAGAAACAGCATTAACCACACCTTGTGCAGATTCGATTGCTGCCATTAACTTAGTACTACCCACTTCTCGACCACACTCTTTTTCGATTCGTTCAACGTGTGCTTCAAGTTCATGAATATCGTCTGCTGAGTTTGTCATTGGTAAACGAACCACTTCAACACCGGCACGTACCACAGCTTCAAGGTCTTTTAAACCAAATGGGGTATCTAACGCATTAATTCTTACAACCGTTTCGATACCATGTTCTTTATAAACAGGTAGTAATAATGTTTGTGCAACTAATAAGCGAGCCGAATCTTTTTCTTTAATTGAAACCGCATCTTCAAGGTCAAACATGATTGAATCTGGTTTATATACGAAAGATGTTGATAACATTGCTGCATTTGCGCCCGGAAGAAATAACATACTGCGACGTAATTTTTTCATAGTAATTTACTCCAATCTAAGTTTTCTTCTTCAGCGCCGCGTAATACTGCACATTGAATTCTTGCTTTAATCGCGCAATCTAGCGCACCTTTATCATCGATAATTATCATGCCATCGGTTACATTCAGATCACGTAATGTTTGATCGACAACTGCACGAATTTGATCGCCGAATTGTTTATTAACATCACTATTAATAACAATTTCTATCCCTGTATTTGGCATAACTTTGACTAACAAATCACTCGATTCGAGAGTCCCAGCCATGGCTTCTTTTTGTATTTTCATTTTTTTACCTTTTAAAATGTATTAAATTTTAAATTTATCCAAATTAGCTGAAAGATAGTCCCAAGTTGTTGTTGGAACTAACTGTTTTATTTGTTCATATTGCCCCGATGCTAATAATTTTCTAACTAATGATGCCGATATAATCGTATCGCCTTCGGTTTTTCGCTCAATTTCAACAACAGTAATTGGCGATGAATGGCTAACCGTATTATCCATAAGCCAATAGCGCATAGCTTCATTATAGGCTTTAGTCACTTCATCATTTGGTTCAGTTCCAACGAAGCGGTAGCTGATATTTAGCGCTGGGGCGATATAATTTCGAAAAATAAGCAGGTCGATTCCCATATAAGCGTAATTGATCTTCGCTTTATCTTTTAAAAAATAAGTAGGGAATGTTGCTCTTGAAATAATATAAGGTGAACTTGCATGGACTGTCACATTCTTGAACTGTTTGGTACCTTCTTGTACTAACTTTATTCGAGTTTCAAATGAAAATAATGAGGCATTTTCATTGACAACAAAAACATGCAACCAGTCACATTGATTTGCCGCATATTCGACAAGATATTGGTGACCTTTGGTAAAAGGGTTCGCATTCATCACAATGCTACCAATCTTTTTACCTTCTTGTTGTAGGCTACTAAGTTGTTTACAGTACTGTTGAATACCAACAGGGGTGTTTTCCATCAGCACAACAAGATTTGTTATTTCAACAATAGGATAAAAACCGCATCCCTTAAAAAAATCAATATTTTCAGGTTTTGTATATAAAAATAGATGAAAATAGCCTTGTTCGTTGGCATATTTTATAGTGTGATCCATTAAGGTTAAATTAAGCTGATTACCTCGATATTCTGGATCAATAGCAACACATTTGATGATGTCACGGTCCATACCTGCACAAGCAATAATTTTACTGTTAATTTTTGCTACTGTAAAAATGGTCACTTGAGAGTCTAAGTCAAGATCTGATAACGCGAGTAACTGTTTTATCGCTTGATAATCTTGTTCTGACTTCGAAATATCAATAACTTCATAATCAGCTAAATCATACATAATGTTACCTTTTTTCTGCAACAACAGTGTTAGTTAGACGTCCGATTTTAGTAATTTCTACTTCTATTTTATCACCATCTTGCATAAACACAGGTGGATGACGTTTTTTACCTACCCCACCTGGTGATCCTGTTAGGATAACATCGCCCGGCGATAAATGTGTAAAAGTACTGATATATGCAATTAATTCAGGTACAGTATGAACCAAATTAGAAATTGAGTCATGCTGCATTTGTTGACCATTTAGATATGTGGTCAGTGATAATACAGTCGGATCTGGAATTTCATCAGTGGTTGTTAAATTTGGACCAAATGCGCCAGTACTTGGCCAATTTTTACCAGCTGTAAACCAAGTATATTGCCAATCACGAATAGAACCATCCATGTAACAACTGTAACCTGCTACGTGTGATAAAGCATCTTCTTGCTTAATTCTAAAACCAAATTTACCAATAACAATGGCTAATTCACCTTCGTAATCTAACTCATTTGTAATAGCAGGCTTAATAATATTGGTTTTATGACCAGTTTGTGAATCAGGAAAACGAACAAATAATGTCGGCGCAGAACTGGTTTCATTAAATTCTGCTCGTTTTTCTGCATAATTCATTCCTACACATAGAATTTTGTTAGGATTTGGAATGACTGGTAAATACGTAATGTCTTGTTCATCAATGTCACATGGTGCGTCAAGAAAGGTTTTGGCAATAGATAATCCTTCTTTGTCTGCAAGTAATGATTTTAAGTCGACGTATTTATTGTCTAATTTTTTTCTTAAATCAATAATGCCATTTTCAGTGAGAAGACCAAAACTTGCTCGATCAGAGACAAGATAACTGACAAGCTTCATGAAAACTCCTTAAAAGCTGTTTATGTTGATTGTAAATACAAAATAAAAATGAACAACCTTAGTATAAACCAAGGTTGCTCTTAAATATGTTAAAACTATACTAAGAAATTGCCGAGAATGAGTAATGATACTGATACATTGATCGCACCACCGATACGGGTAGCAATTTGAGCAAATGGCATTAATTCCATACGTTCAGCGGCAGTTAAGATAGCAACGTCACCTGTTCCACCTTGACCGCTTTGACAACATGAGATTACTGCTGCATCAACCGGATACATACCTAATTTTTTAGCTACAAAGAATCCAGTGGTAACTAAACTAACAACAGTACACACAATAACTGTCAAGTTTACTAATGTAAAGGCTGATACAATTTTATCCCAAGGTGTGATTGCAACACCTACAGCAAATAAGATTGGGTAGGTAACAGAGGTTTGGAAGAACTTGTAAACCACTTGTGAACCACTTAATACTTTTGGTGAAACACCTGATACTAATTTTACAAGAACTGCAGCAAATAACATACCAACTGGTGCAGGAATACCTGTTACTTTATGACCAATCATACCAACCATATAAAGAATAGCGGCTAATAATACACCTGAAGCAAAAGTTGTTACATCAATAACTGAATCAGCTTTAGTTGTTTTACTGCCAGCAATATCGTTTTCATCCGCTGGTAATAAACGACCATTACCGGTTAAATGTGGATACGCTTTACCAATACGGTTAAGAACACCACCACAAATAATACCTGTTAAACCACCTAACATAACAATTGGTAATACTCGGCCAAGTGCTTCACCTTGTTCCATACCTAAAATTGCAGCATAGCCAATTGAAAGTGGGATTGCACCTTCACCAACGCCACCTGCCATGATAGGTAATACTAAGAAGAAGAATGTTTCAAATGGTGTTAAACCAAGTAGATAACCTACACCTACACCAACAAGCATTCCGACAATTTCACCGCAAACCATTGGGCCAAAGATTTTTAAGAAACCTTGAATAAGGGTTTTCTTATCCATGTTCATGATACTACCAACGATGATACAACAAATGTATAAATAAAGAATGTGAGTATCTTTATAGAACTTCGTTGTCGCTTCAACAACCGGTTTAGGTAGAATGCCATAATAGACTAAAGCAGAAGGAATAAAGGTTGCACAAATTGCCGCTGCACCCATTTTACCTACGATTGGCAAACGTTTACCAATTTCGCCACATAAAAAACCAAAAAAGGCACAAGTAACGACCATCACTACGATTTCACTTGGTAGTTTGCCTGTTACTAATACTTCAGCGAAAATTAAGATACCCGCTATAATAAATAACGGTAAAGGAATCACGCCAATTTTATAATTATCCATAAGTTTCCACCAACCGTATGGCCAAAACTTTTGCGTGTTACATTCGCTTTTTATGTTATCTTTAACCGTTTCATTCTGCTTTTTTTCAACTGAATTGAAATCCACCATATTTTTTTTATCTCCAAAATATTTTTGCTTTGTTTGAATGGCGCATATAGTGACAAAATATTAATACTATTTTTGTGATATAAATCATAAATTGACAGTGGTTTTTATGGTTTTAAAGGCTCTATGTTTTTTAATCATGTGTTAAACTCACCATTAGCGATATTAAATAGACAATTAAGTATAAAAATGCGAAAACGTATTCATCTATCATTTACAACAAAATTATTTTTCTCTCTTTTAATTTTTTCATTAATTATTCTAGCTTTACTACAAAGCTATATATGGAATTTGACAGAAACCTCGCTGTATCGAAGTTTAGGCGAAAAAGCACAAATTCAGGCCAAGGAACTGGCTGTTATACCGAGTTTAATCAAGTATGTTGAAGAAAGAGATACTGATAAAATAGCACAATTGATTTCGGATATTTATGAACAAAGCGACGCAAGCTATATTGTAATTGGCGATGCTCAGGCCTATCGTTTATATCATACCGCAAATAGTGCATTAAATTCCCCTATGGTTGGTGGTGATAATCACGAAGTGTTAAGTGGTAATAGTAGTGTTACTATAAGCCAAGGCTCACTTGGTTTAGCCCTGCGCGGAAAAGCACCAATTATTGATAAGGGTAAAGTCATTGGTATTGTTTCGGTTGGTTATATGATTGATGACATTCATGTCTTACATGTTAATCAATTTATTCCGATTATTATTTTTTGTTCACTCCTTTTTTTGGCATTGTTTATTTTTTCATTTTGCTTTTCTAAATCCATCAAAAAGCAGATGTTTAATTTAGAACCAAACGAAATTGCATTACTGGTTAAAAGTCAAAAATCGATTATGGAGTCAATTTTTGAAGGCATTATCGCAATTGATCTTAACTACAAAATAATCAATATCAATCAATCGGCAAGAAGTATGTTAAACTTTAATAATGATGATGATGATTTGCTTAATCATAATCTACGTGATTTTATTCAATCTAATGATTTTATTTATGGTAGCGATAATCAAAATCAAGATATCCATGATTATATTTGTTATTTTAACGAAACGAGTGTTATTGCTAATAGGATTAGAATTATTGTTGATGATAAAATACAAGGTTGGGTAATCACATTTCGTAACTTCAACGATATTAACGTATTAAGTATGCAATTGACCCAAGTTACCCAGTATGTTGATAATTTAAGGGCAATTAGGCATGAACACCTAAACTGGATGGCAACGTTATCTGGTTTAATTTATATGAAGCGTTATGATGAGGCACAGTCATTTATCGCTTTACATTCAGCTGATAATCAAAATAATTTAGATTTCATTACCCAGCATTTTAAAATAGCCGCTATTTGTGGATTATTAATTGGTAAATATTCAAAATCACATGAAATTGGTTTGAACTTAATATTTGACCCGGCGTGTCAATTAAATGCATTACCTGCTTCAATATCTGAAACTGAATTTATGTCTATATTGGGTAATCTGCTTGATAATGCATTTAATGCGTGTTTAAAAAACGATAATGGTGATAAATCCATTTATTTATATATAAGTGATGCTACAGACGAAATTGTCATTGAAGTAAGCGATCAAGGTTGTGGGGTAGAAGAAGAGCTTCGAGACTCTATCTTTGAACCAGGCGTTACTTCACAAGATAGTAAAGAACATGGTATTGGTTTACACCTTGTGTCAACCTACATAAAAAAGGCAAATGGTTATATTACATTTGGAGATAATCAGCCTTACGGAACAATTTTTTCCGTTTTTATACCAAAAAAATAGAGGTTAAAGTATGCAAGAAAATAAAGAAGATGCTATTAAAGTTCTCATTGTTGAAGATGAGCCTATTTTAGCTGAATTAAATGCTGATTTTATTCAGCGAGATACAAAAGTAAAAGTCGTTGGTATTGCTTCCAATTTAGAGGAAGCAAAAAAGATGGTAGAAAAGTTAAAACCCACTTTAATTTTATTAGATAACTATTTACCCGATGGTAAAGGGATTGAATTATTCGAATATATTATTAATAACAACTTAAATTGCTATGTTATTTTTATTACCGCAGCTAGCGATATGGATACTTGTAGTAAAGCCATTAGATATGGAGCATTCGATTATTTAATTAAACCGGTGTCTTATCAACGTTTAAAACACTCGTTAGCACGTTTTGAACTGTTCTTATATCGTCAAAGCTTACAAAAACATGTCAATCAGCGAAGAATTGATGAACTGTTCAACCTACAAACCAAAGATTTTGTTGATATTAATCGTCATTCAAAAGGGATAGAGGAAATTACCTTGCAAAAGGTTAAAGATCTTTTTATGCATACCGATACCCCTCAAACCGTTGATGAAATTGTTGAAAAAGCAAAAATCAGTAAAACTACAGCTAGACGCTATTTAGAGTACTGTGTTCAAACTAAAGTATTAACTGTCGAACTTAATCATGGAAAGATAGGCCGCCCTGAAAGATTGTACAAACGTTTAGGTAAATAGTTATTGTTGTTAGGTTAATTATTTGCTCAGACACCATCTTCTATATAATTGATAATTATATAAATATGCTTATTTGTTATTTTATCCATTAATTTTTTGATGTTAGATTGATTTTATCCAAGGGTTGGATTGTTTGAAATTAACGCATCAAAAAATAGGAGTAAGCATATGGCCATTGCGATAGGAAAAGTTGTTACTACCGAAAATAATGAAATTAACCAAGACGGTGCTTTTGTTCGTCAAACAAATCGTTTTGATACCCCATTTGGAAATAAACCGGGTATGTTACCGGTTGAGGCTGGTCGTTATCGTTTAATTTGGGCGGCGATTTGTCCTTGGGCACATCGGCAGATGATTGTTATCAAATTATTAGGTTTGGAAAATGTGATCAGTGTTGGCAAAGTTGCGCCAATTCGCACTGAGCATGGTTGGGAGTTTTCACTTGATCCTAATGGTGTTGACCCAGTGTTAGGCATCCGTTATTTACCAGAAATTTACGCTAAAACCGATCCTGAATATAATGGACGAGCAACAGTCCCGACCGTTGTCGATGTAAAAACCGGCAAAGTTGTCAACAACGACTATTTTAAATTAACCAACTATTGGGAAACCGCATTCAAACCTTTCCATAAAGCGGGTGCGCCTGATCTCTATCCGGAACATTTACGTACTGAAATTGATGAATTGAATGATGTGATTTTTCATGAAGTCAATAATGGTGTTTATAAAGCGGGATTTGCTCGCTCACAAAAAGCTTACGAACACGCTTATCATCTTGTTTTTAATCGATTAGATGAATTAGAAAAACGCCTAAGTAAGTCTCGATATCTTTTTGGTGATCACATTACCGATTCGGATATTCGCTTATACGTTACATTAGCGCGTTTTGATGTGGCTTATTATGCTGCTTTTAACACAAATCGTAATCGAATTATTGATTTTCCTAATTTATGGGCTTATGCCCGAGATCTTTATCAAATCCCCGCTTTTGGTGAAACAACCGATTTTGAGTCAATTAAAAAAGGGTACTTTTTAGGTAATAATGCCCATAATCCTTATGATATTTTGCCCTTAGGGCCTGATGTTAGTCATTGGCATACTCCTCATAACAGAGATAAACAATTTCGTACTCATCAATAATTGATTATTGGGATAATACGCATGCCAAATATATTAGATTTCGGATTGATATTTACTCAAATACCTACGTTACTGGCTTATTTGCCAGTCACGTTATTTATTACCTTTTTTTCAATGCTGCTTGGCGTAATGTTTGGGTTAGTGATTGCCATTGTTAAAATGAATAAAATTCCTGTTCTTTCGCAACTAGCATCGGTTTTTGTTTCATTTATTCGAGGAACGCCTTTACTTGTTCAGCTTTATTTAAGCTTTTATGGGATCCCAATTGTTCTGCGTTATATCAACTATTTTTATCATACTGATTTTAATATTAATAGTGTGCCTCCAATGCTATTTGTACTCATTGCCTTTTCTTTTAATGAAGCTGCTTATAACTCCGAGACTATACGAGCCGCGTTACAATCGGTCAGTAAAGGTCAAATTGAGGCGGCACAATCGTTAGGGATGAGTTATAGCCAATTGTTACGACGTATTGTTATTCCTGAAGCATTTATTGTGGCCTTACCAAATCTTGGTAATGCTTTTATCGGCTTGCTTAAAGGGACTTCGTTAGCCTTTGTCTGTTCAGTCACTGAAATGACAGGTCGCGGTAAAACCTTAGCAGGACACAGTTATCGTTATTTTGAGGTTTATATCTCTTTGGCACTTATTTATTGGGCTTTAACCATTATTATTGAATTAATCATTAAGTATATGGAAAACCGGTTAACGATTTCTGACAGTGTGAATACACCCAGTTATCGCCGAGGAAAATTATTATGATTAAGGTACAGAACTTAACGTTATCTTTTCAGGATAATCTTATTTTAGATCATCTTAATTTCGCCATAAAACCGCATGAAGTCGTTGCTATTATCGGCGCATCGGGAGCAGGTAAATCCACTTTACTACGCTGTTTAAATTTACTTGAAAAACCCCAGCAAGGTAACATCCAAATTGATAATTTTGGCTTGGATGTTAGCCGCATTAAACAACGTGATATTGTTCAGTTTCGCCAAAAGTCAGCTATGGTATTTCAACAATTTAATCTTTTTCATCAAAAAAATGCCTTAGAAAATGTGATGGAGGGTTTGATTATTGTAAAAAAATTGCCAAAGGAGAAAGCACGTAAAATTGCGCATGAAAAGCTTGTTCAAGTCGGACTTGAGGGGCGAATGTACCATTATCCAAAACAGCTATCTGGAGGGCAACAACAGCGAGTAGCGATTGCCAGAGCATTAGCGATGGACCCTAAAGTGTTACTGCTTGATGAACCTACTTCAGCGCTCGATCCTGAGTTAGTTGGCGAAGTATTATCGACCATCAAATTAGCCGCACAATCAGGGATTACGATGATCCTTGTTTCGCACGAAATGAGCTTTGTGCATGAAGTAGCTAGTCGAGTACTGTTTTTAGATAAAGGACAAATTATTGAAGATGGTTCACCTAAGCAGGTGTTTAATAATCCGACCCAACCACGAACCAAATCTTTTTTAGCAAGATATTTTAGTGCAATGCAAATGGATTATGAAATCTAATCAGTTTAAGAGGTATCAATGAGTATAAAGATTCAACAACATTGTGAAAATATTAATTGGCAAGATGTTGCCGATTTATTGGCTTTTTATGGACTTAGTTCGCTCGATGCAACAGCACAAGAGCGAGTGTTTAAAAACAGTTATGGTGTGATTTTTTTGCTGGAACAAGATCGCGTTGTGGGCGTTGGTCGTACATTATCGGACGGTATTTGTCAGGCGGCAATTTATAACATTGCATTAGCTAAACACTTGCACGGGCAACAATATGGACGTTTAATTGTAGAAAAGCTCGTTGAGCAGGTACAGCATTGCAATATCATTCTTTATACTCATCCACAAACAGTAGAATTTTATAAAAACTTAGGGTTTGATTTAATGAAAACAGGTATGGCTCGATATCAGGCCGATCATCGAATTGAAATGAAAAATATGGGTTTTATTTAAGGTTAACTCAATAATGCTCATTTAAAATGAAAGGAGAATTACGGTATGAACTATAAAAAATGGTATGGTTTTGTCATCTTAGCCGCGTTGTTTTTGTCTGGTTGCGATAACCAAAATAAAGATTCACAATCCACAACAAAACAAAAAATTATTATTGGGACTTCAGGATCGCCAAACCCTTTTACAACGGTCGATGAAAAAGGGGAATTGGTTGGTTATGATATTGATGTGGTGAAAGCCATATTTAGCGAGTTACCTCAATATGAAATTAGTTTTGAAGTGACTGAATTCTCATCTGTTTTAGCTGGACTTGACTCTCAGCGTTATCAAGTTGGTGCCAATAATTATGCTATGAATGAAAAGCGCAAAGAAAAATATTTCTATTCCGATCCAATTTTTAAAAACCAGTATGTTATTGCTGTGGCTAAAAGTAACAATGACATTAATCGCTTTTCTGATCTTCAAGGAAAATCAACTGAAGTCACACCAGGACTTAATTATGCGACAGCATTAGAAACCTACAATGAACAAAATCCCAATAATCCTGTTAAAATTGTTTATAGTGAAGCCGATTTACTACCTGTGTTGCAACATGTCGAGAGTGGTCAATACGACTTTCAGTTAATAGATAACGTGATGCTATCGCAATATATCAATGAACATAAACTCAATCTCAAAACGATAGAATTAAGTCAAGAAGATGGTGATCGTATTGGTTCTCCATTTAGTTATTTGTTAATTAGTAAAGGCGCAAGTGGTGAGCGATTAACTCAAGATATTAACCAAGGTATACAAAAAATTATCAATAATGGCAAACTAACGACAATCAGCCAACACTATTTTGGTGCGGATTATTCACCTAAATAAGCTTTGTTCTGTTAGATAACCGAGTTTATTTGTTACGCTAATGGCAAATACACATCGGTTATCATCTCTGATGCTGGAATAGTTAATCCTACATTTACGTAATGAAAAATCGGTGGATAACTGCCTATTTTCTCTCTACTTTGTGGTAACCACTGTTCAAGTAAATAGATAATAGCTTGGTTATTATTTCGCGAACCAATATCACGAGCCTTGGCACAACGGAGCGCGGGAATAGTTTTACTGACAATGCCATAGGCATTTTTAGCAATAGGTTTGTCTATTGAAATAGCAAAATCGACGTGATGCTGTTCTAAAGGTGTGATAGCGGGATTGGTGTAATGGATACCATAACATCGGTATTTTTCGTTATCGAATAAGTTGTTCTCTTGTCGCCATTTAATGAGTTTATTGACAGTTTCATGTTCTAACAGTGGCGAACCATGATGTTCGATAACCGCTAAATTTGTTGCGGGAAATCGCACAATTTCAACATCCATAATAACCTCAGTCACGTTATCTTCGTATCCTACTTATAATCATACTGAAATTCTTCATTGTTACTAGCATTGATTATTAAATATTATAAATTGACTTGACAAGCTAGCGGCACAACCAGATAATGGCGCCGTTTTTTTAACCTAAACTTTTTATTATAGCGAGGTGGCAAAATGCCTGTAGTTAACACTTTATCTTAATGCCGGCACGGTATTTTCTATCATATTGTATTTTTGCTTTTACCTCTCAAAGCATTCTCGTTGCACTTCAATTTATAGATTTTTGCCTTGTCGGTTTTCCCTTATATTTTTGGAGAAAACATCATGACAATGGAATCTTATATTCAAAATTTAGAATTAATTAAATATCCAAGAACACCCCATTTACAGGGTTCACGCTTACAATTTGGTGATAGCACCGACGGACAGCGTGCTTATAACCAGTTACATAATTGCTATATTGTCGTTGAAGAAAAACTCGATGGTGCTAACTGTGCTATAAGCTTTTCGCAAAGTGGCGAACTGTTATTACAATCGCGCGGCCATTACTTAATGGGTGGTTCAAGAGAGCGTCAATTTAATCTATTAAAACACTGGGCTAGTGTACATGAACATTGGCTATTAGAGCGGTTAGAAGATCGTTATATCATGTATGGTGAATGGTTACATAAAAAACACACTATCTTTTATGATGCATTACCTCACTATTTTTGTGAATTTGATGTTTGGGATAGACAGCAACAATGTTTTTTATCGACCCAAAAGCGGCATCAGCTATTAGCTAATGGTCCGGTTTTATCGGTACCGGTGCTATTTGCTGGGCAAGCACCGACTAAATTAGCTGACTTATTAGCGTTAGTTAAACAGTCTTTAGCCAAAACTCAGCATTGGCAGGCTTGTTTTGAAAAAATAGTCACACGTGACAAGATTGATTTAGCCAAAGCGTGGCAGCAGTGTGACCGCTCGGATTTAATGGAAGGGCTGTATTTAAAAATCGAAAGCGAACATCACACAATCGATCGTTTAAAATGGGTGAGACAAGATTTTGTACAAGCTATTTTAGACGCTGGTCAACACCATTTAGAGCAGCCGTTTATTGCCAATCAACTTGCTGATAATGTCGATTTATACGCACCACAGTTAACCGTCAATTGGAATCAGCAAGTTGGCGTAGGGAGATAAATAATGGACTATTTACAATTACAACAGCAAGTGGCTAACAGTATTGCTAAAGATAATTTCGATGACTGGTTAACGTGTATTCCAGCATTAACTGCGCTTATTACCACACCACAAGACCCGTTGCATCATGGTGAAGGTAATGTTTGGATACATACACAAATGGTATTGCGCGCATTAATTGAACAAACTGAGTTTGCAAAAGCCACCGAGGAGCAACAATTTGTATCATTTATGACAGCGTTGTTACATGATATTGCTAAACCAGAAACCACCGTGATTGATGAGGTCACGGGTAAAATCAGTCAACCAAGACACTCCCAAAAGGGGGAAATTCGTAGCAGAGTATTGTTGTGGCAAATGGCCGTCCCTTTTGAACTACGTGAACAGATATGTCGTATTATCGCTGTTCATCAAGTTCCGTTTTTTGCGTTAAGTGATACGCATCAGCGCTATTCACCCCAATACCTTGTGCATCGTCTGTCATGGCAATTACCGGTTTGGATGCTTTGCCTGCAAGCGAAAGCGGATATGCTGGGGCGTATATGTGCTGATAAAGCTAGAACTTTGGATGAAGTGGAGTTATTTAAACAATTCGCGCTAGAAGAAGAGTGTCTGTATCAACCTCGCCAATTTGTTGATGATCATACGCGAGTACACTATTTTCGCGGCAGTAATGTCTTGCCTGATTATGCACTATATCCACAACAAGGATCAAAAGTGATATTGATGTCTGGTTTACCGGCTTCGGGCAAAAATAGTTGGGTGAGTAAGCATTATCCAACATGGCCGGTTGCTTCTTATGATGATGCGCGCAGTGAACTCAAATTAAAGCATGGCGAAAATGAAGGATTAGTGATTCAATTTGTATTAGCTAAGGTGAAACAATGGTTACGAGATAAGCAGCCTTTTATTTGGAATGCTACCCATTTGTCACAGGATATGCGGCAAAAAGCACTCGATTTACTCTATGCTTATCACGCCGAGGTTGAAATCGTTTATATAGAACAACCGGAACAAGAGTTATATCGGCGTAATTTAAAACGCGATACAAGCTTAGCGAATAAAAAAATTCAGCGCATGTTTAGTAAATGGCAAGTTCCCTTACCGACCGAAGCACATCAGGTTAGCTATGTGATAAATCAGTAATTAACACAATTTTCAGCAATAGAATGGGGCTTTATTTAGCCCCATATTTGTCAATTGATAGCTATGAAAGGGTTAAACTCCATTATCTTTAATCACTTTTTGATACCAATAGAAGCTATCTTTTTTGATACGATTTAGTGTTTTTAAGTCATGATCATCTCGATCAACATAAACAAAGCCATAACGTTTTTTAAATCCTTGATGAGAACTTAATAAATCAATGACTGACCATGGGCAATAACCAAATAACTCAACACCATCTTCAATCGCATCATGACAAGCTGAAATATGAGCTTTAATATAATCAATGCGATAATCATCATGCACTTTATTATCAGGTGTTAATTCGTCTGGTGTACCTAAGCCATTTTCAGTAATGATTAGGGGTAAGCGGTATTGTCGATAATATTCATTGAGGACTAAACGTAAACCCATTGGATCAATTTGTGCACCGTAAGTGCTTGCTGTTAAATTCGGGTTTTTTTCAATTTTAAAGTAACCATACAGATCAAAATCGATATCATTATGTTTAGTGCCAAATGGATGCTTTGCATCTTCCGGCAAATAGCTTGCGACTAATGTTCGATAGTAATTGACCGCAATAAAATCCGGTTTAGCTTGTTTTAAAATGTCGGCATCTTCCGGCTGGGTTTGTGGATAGATACCACAACGTTGTAAATAGTGTTTGTAATAACCTGGGTAATCACCGAAACAATACATTTCTAGGGCATAATTAGTTTTAAAATTATCATTCATTTTAGCTGCCCAAACATCCATTGGTTTGTTACTTGCAGGGTAGGTCATGGTGGATGATACCGCCGGTCCCACTTTGCTTCCCGCAATTAGTTCATGACAATCATTAGTTGCCATCGCATGCGCAACAAACATGTGGTAATCCATTTGTGCTCTCACTTTTTCAGTATCCGCTGGTGCGACTTTATACATGTTCATTCGTTCATTAACACGAATCATCAAATTTTGTTCATTATTGATTTGCCAATGTTTTACCCGATCGCCAAATGCTTTATAGCAGACCTGAGCATAGCGTCTAAACGCATCGACACAACGGCGGTCTTGCCAACCATTATATTTATCAACTAATGCAAAAGGTAAATCAAAATGATAAAGGGTGATAAATGGAATGATACCGTTTTTGATTAATTCGTTTATTACTCGATTATAAAAATCGATCCCAGCTTGATTTATTTTACCATCGCCATCAGGAATAATACGTGCCCAAGATATGGAAAAACGATAAGTTTTTAAGCCCAACTCTTTAAACAACGCAATATCACTCTCTACATGGTGATAAAAATCACTGGCAACTTTGCTATCGGCTTGTACTGCTGAGCGTTGAAATGAATTATAATCAGCAACTGTCATTCCCTTGCCATCGGCATCCCATCCACCTTCAATTTGAAATGCAGAAGAGGATGCACCCCACCAAAAATCCTTAGCAAATGTTTTCATATTTTTACCTCTAAACTTGAATAAATAATAATTGGTCTTGATAACTAACGTCGATATCTTTGGTGTAATCGACATTTTTATATTGTTCTGAATTAACGACAATTATTGATGTTGTTAAATCATATTGTTGTTGTTTAATCTTATCGATGTCAAAGGATACAATTTTAGTCCCTTGTTTAATGTGTTGCCCCACTTCAACATAAGATTGAAAATAGTTGCCTTGCAGGTTTACCGTATCGATACCAATATGGATTAGTAACTCTAATCCATTATCTAATTTTAAACCTATGGCATGTAAAGTGGGATAAAGTACTGTAACTGTGCAATCTGCTGGCGCAATGACTTCACCGATTTCTGGATATATAGCGACACCTTTACCCATCGCGCCAGATGCAAACACTTCATCTTTAACTTCACTAAGTGCAATAACATGCCCTTTGATAGGCGAGGTAATAGTCTGATCGGAAAGTAATAAATCTGGGCTATGCGTTTGGTTTGATGTAGACATTTCCTCGCTTGGTAGATCTTGAAATCCAACAATCATCGTTAAAATGCATGAACCGAAAAAAGCAAAAGATATGCCAATTAAATAGCATAAAAATGCAGTTGTACCGGCTTCAGCGTAAACAGGAATGGTTAATACCCCTTGATTGGCAAAAGCAGTACCGTACGATCCTCCCCAGCCCATTAGCCCGCCAGCGATAGCGCCACAAATAACCGCACAAATCATCGGTTTTTTTAATCTTAAATTCGCACCATAAATTGCGGGTTCAGTAATCCCAAATAAAGCGGTAATGGTTGCCGATGCCGCAACTGTTTTTAAATTTTTATTTTTGGTTTTGAAAAATACACCTAATGCCGCGCCAGCTTGTGAAAAGTTGGCCGCTCCAGCGAAAGCAAGTAAGTTCTGGCGTCCAGTTTGAGCTACGTCATTAATGCCGATTGGTACAATAGCACGATGTGCGCCAAAGATGACTAAAATACACCATACACCACCAATAAATGCCCCTAATAAAATAGGGCTAACACCCATAATGTAGTAATAGATCCAGTTTATAAATTCGCCAATGTAGATGCCAATAGGACCGAAAATTAGTAATGTAGCTGGTATCATAATCAGTAATGAAAAGGTTGGTACCATGATAATTTTCAATACTTCAGGGATGATAAATTCTAAAAATCTTTGTACGTAACTTAAAATGAATATGGCTAAAATAATTGGAATAACGCTAGAGGTGTAACTTGCTTTGGTTAATTCAATAGTAAACAGAGTGACTTCAGTTTTACTTGCCATTAACGTGACAATTGATGGATAGCACAGCGTTGCCCCTATGATCATCGATATAAATTCATGAGCTTTAAATACTTTAGCAGCGGTATAGCCAAGTATTATTGGCATAAAGTAGAAAACTGCATCTGATGCAGCATGTAAAATCGTATAGGTGTTGTAAGTTTTGATATCTGTTTGATAGTAATAATTACCAATCATAACAGCAATCGCTAAAATTCCTTTTAACATACCAGATGCGGCAATTGCCGGAATCACGGGCGTAAAAATAGCAGCAAAAGCGTTAAGAATTTTTACGCCAATTGATACTTTAGGTGGCGTTTGTTCGCTGGTCTCTAATTTTCCGAGTAATGGTATGATTTCTTGATAAATTTTGGTGACTTTATTTCCTAGTACCACTTGATATTGTCCACTGCTTTCTACAACCGAAATAACGCCCTCTGTTTGTAATAATTTTTCACGATTCGCTTTGTTGCTATCAACTAATTGAAATCTTAAACGAGTAAAGCAATGCGTTAAGCTAACAACATTAGCTTTACCGCCGACTAATTGTAAAATTTGTTGTGCAATACTTTGATAATCCATTATTTTCTCCATTACATTACCGAATGGTTACACACTGATAAAAACTAAAATCCGCCAAATAAGGTATAGGGAATATCGGTTATAAAAATTTATAGAAGATATTTTCTGCTAATTTGTAAAATTATTTTTATCGTTGTTTGACTTACTTCAAGCTAACATAGTTTAAAAATTTAGACAAGATGGATTTGTTTGTTGCTAAATATCTAATTTAGATATATTTTTACATAAAGTAATTATAAGAAATAAAATGTTGTTCCAATGAAAGTGGCAAAAAAAAGATCGTATTTGTTGTTGTGTATTGTGTTTTTTTTCTGGTATGCACAATATATTTATATTCCTTATCAAACCCCTTATTTAACTGCAATCCATATGACGACCAATTTTATTGGTATGGTGGTTAGCGCCTATGGTGTTTCACAGTTATTTTTACGCATACCGGTTGGGTTATTAGCCAATGTTAAAGAAAAGCATAAGATATTTATTGTATTAGGATCATTTTTAGCTGGATTTGCTTCAATTATTCGTCTTATACAGCCTACAGGTTGGGGATTTTTGATTGGTAATATTATTTCAGGATTTGCCAGCGCCATGTGGATATCATTTATGGTGTTGTTTATGGGGTTTTATCCTAAATCGAAAAAAAGTTATGCCACTAGTTTAATTATTATGGTAAATAATCTTGGTATTTTTTTAGCATTTTTATCAAGTACCTTGCTATTTGAATATTTTGGGATGCAATTTATCTGTTTACTTAGTTGTTTAAGCGGATTTATTGCTTTTATCTTAGCTATCAGACTGAAATACCCTGAAAGAATTCATCACAATTTTGAATATCATAATTTGCTTAACGTGTTTTTTGATCGCAAATTACTGTTTTTTTCTTTGTTGGCTTTGATTCAGCAGGGGATACAAATGTCGACAACCATGTCATTTACTAATCAGATATTAAGTGGATTAGGTGCAAGTTCAAGCTTAATTGGTTTATCTTCAATAATTTATATGTTGGCATCAGTCTTGTTTGGTAAAGTGGGGGCAAGTAACTTGGTTAATAAATTAAGTATATCTACTTGGATTATTCTGTCTTTTATGTTGCTGGCGTTATATTGCATTTTGATACCGCAGAGTTCATCACCTTATGCCATTTTATTACTACAAATTATTCCTGGAATGGGTACAGGAATATTATTTTCTTTTTTAACGTTTGAAGCAACATCTACTATTCCAGCTTATGCGCGATCGGCAGCGATGGGATTATTTCAAGCGATTTACGCATTGGGTATGACATTGTTTCCTGTTATTGTTGGATACGTAAGTTTACGATATTCAATGCGTATCGCTTATTTAATTTTAGCGATTATGGCTATCTTGGGGGCTGTTGTGTATGGGATTTATCATTTAAAAATAAATAAAAAACAGGATTGATGTTTTTTGTTACAGCCTTGATATATATGAATTTAAACAAAAGAGGTGAATGTTATCAGTTAAAGTAATATAACACCTGCTTGCATAGGGTTGAGTTAACCAAAGCCCATCAATGGTATTGATGTGATGAATCCATCTGATTATTGTTGTACAGATGAATTAGTACTGTGATAAGAACCAAGTAATGGCGATAAGATCAGCTGAGCCACCGGGACTTAAATTACGTTTTATCAACTCGTTATCAAGCTGATTTAATTTTTGTTGGCCATGAGTATGAATCACACCACCGTGTAAAATCAGTTTTTTAGCTTGTTGTTGGACAAAGGCTAATCCATCAAGTCCCCCTCTTGCAACCAAATTGGTATCTTGGTTAAATGCGAGCAGATATAATAAGGTTTGTAATAAGCAAGTTTCCTCATCGTAACCACTTTGCTGCATATTTTTTAAAATAGGTAATGAAATGTTTTTAACTGTTGCGTAACCTGACTCCGCTTCACCCCGTGCCCCAGGAAGATTATGCAGTTTATACAGCTTTTCGCCAATTGAATGAGATCGATTATGTTGTTTTAATTCCTTATTGACGATACCTTGGCATATTATTGATACTTGCTCGCAAATTGTTTGCATTTGACATGCTAAGCCGAGTTGTTCAAGTTTGCCTATAGCGCCAAGTAATAAACCGAAAGCAAATATACCACCTTTATGGGTATTGATTTGATTAGTTGCATTAAACATGGCTTGTTCACATTGTATGCCTATGGGTCTAATACCGTCTAAAAAAACAGTGGGGTCTTGATGAGCCGATTGTTTACCATATTGATAAAACTGTTCAAACCAAGTTGAAATAGCTGAAATGCTTTGGATAAATGTTTGAAAATCCATATCACGGTGTGCGCCATTATTGTTCATATCAACTAGCCCAGGCTTAGGCGATAAGCAAATTTCCTTAATTAATGCCTTAATAGCTAGTTGCGCAGGTAAACTAAAGTTGTTAGGGTTGATGAGTTGCGATTCTAATAATGTCACTTGCTGTGAATATTTACTCATTATTGTCTAATACCTATCATACGGTTACTGTATTTTGGTTGTATTAACGAGATGCTTAGGGTGTGCTAAGTTGATCTCGTTTAATGTATTTTAAGTCTATTATCTAAAGCTCTGTAATAGGTGTTAACCATTTATACTCAAATCGGCGGATTGCACTCCTATTTCATCCACCTAATTATTTAGCAACTAGATGGATTTATTATCACGACTAAAAATCACCATGTGAATGTGGCACAATCACTTCTCGAGTACCATTATGACTTGGTGCACTAATAATACCTTCAATCTCCATTTGTTCAACTATCCGCGCTGCTCGGTTATAACCAATTCTAAATTTTCGTTGTACACTAGAGATAGAAGCCCTACGCGTTTCAACCACAAACTCTACAACTTGATCAAATAGCGGATCGAGATCTTCATCAATGTTGTCAGCATGACTGCTATCATTATCATCGGTTGATACCGTCACATTTTCAATATATTTTGGTTTGCCGCGAGCTTTCCAGTCTTGCACAACTGCATGAACTTCTTCATCACGTACAAAAGCGCCATGTACACGAATAGGAATCGAACTATTCGGCGCTAAATACAGCATGTCCCCCATGCCAAGTAGTGATTCGGCGCCCATTTGATCTAAAATAGTACGTGAATCAATTTTACTTGATACAGTAAAAGCAATACGGGTTGGAATATTGGCTTTAATCAATCCTGTGATAACATCAACCGATGGGCGCTGGGTGGCTAACACAAGGTGAATGCCCGCAGCTCTCGCTTTTTGAGCTAGGCGCGCAATTAATTCTTCCACTTTTTTACCAACAGCCATAATTAAATCGGCAAATTCATCGACCATAACCACAATGTAAGGCAATTTTTCCAATGTTGGCATGTTAAGATCCATGCTATCGGTAGGTTTCCACAGTGGATCAGGAATAGGTCTACCCATCTCTTGTGCTTGTTTTATTTTTTCATTATAGCCGGCAATGTTGCGGACACCTAAAGCTGACATTAATCGGTAACGTCTTTCCATTTCGTTTACACACCAATTAAGTGCGTTCGCCGCATCTTTCATGTCGGTAACCACTTGCGTTAATAAGTGCGGTATACCTTCATAGATAGAGAGTTCAAGCATTTTAGGGTCGATCATAATAAACCTGACATCTTCAGGTTGTGATTTGTATAAGATGCTTAAAATCATCGCATTAACCCCCACAGATTTACCAGAACCTGTGGTGCCTGCGACTAATAAATGGGGCATCTTAGCTAAATCTGCAACAACCGATTGCCCTGAAATATCTTTTCCTAATACGATAGTCAATGGTGATTGTGCATTGCGAAATTGTGGGCTGTCTAATACTTCTCTAAAGTAGACGGTCTGCCGGTTTTTATTAGGTAACTCGATACCGACATAAGGTTTACCCGGAATAACTTCAACAACTCGCACTGAAGGCATTGATAGTGAACGAGCAAGATCGCGATCGAGTGTTGAAATTCGCGCAGCTTTAATACCGGGAGCTAGTTCAATTTCAAAGCGGGTGATCACAGGTCCTGGCATATAATCAACAACTTTGGCTTTAACACGATAGTCGGCTAAACTTTTTTCAATCAGTTCAGACATTGCATTTAATGCAGCATGATCGACTTCAATTCGCGTTGTCGGCGGTGCAGTTAATAAATCCAATGACGGTAGTGGCGTTGTTGGTTTTGGTAGTGGTTTATCATCACGTCTTAATAATGGGTGAATTAAGCTATCGTTTTCATCATCAATGGTAATTGGGGTATTGTGACTTTGTTCAACCTCTGTATCGTCTAGATAGATGTCATCTATGACAGGATTTTCATTTTTTAACGATTCAAGATCGACATCTTCGGGGATGTGCCTTTCAATCTCGGGTGTAGGATGTTCAATCTGAGTTTCGGGTTCTTGATGTGTTACTTGCTCAACGTCTTGAGTCGATGATTCTGGCTCGTTCGATATAAATTGGTTTGAATCGATTGTATTGTTCGCTAAGGTAGATTCGTTATTATTTAACGTAAATAACGGTTTGCTAGGCGCATCTGAAATGGTGTATTTATTTTCATCAAAAGGCTGCACTTTTTCTGAGTCTGTTGTTGTTTGATTTGCTGTTGCTTGTGGATCATTGGCTAAATTTGATTGTGGCAACGTAGCATTAGTTTGATCTTGTGAGAGCGCTAACTTTCGTTCATTCATATTTTTTATAATCACTTCCATACGCGCTAAAATATCGTTTGGATCCAGATCTTTTTTAGGCTCATCATTAACTGGTGTGCTAGATAAATCAGGTTGATTGTTAGTCGTTTGCTCAAGCGACTGTAACAATTGCTCTGCTGTTTGGATTAATGCTTCATCATCCTTATTGAGTGTTATAGGATTGTTTTGTTCAAGCTGATTAGTGGCATCTACATGATTAATCACTTTTTCTTCATTGGCTGTTATAGATAAAGGTTGCTCTGTATCTAAATTGACTTTATTGCTCTCTAATGGAATAACAACAGGCTGCTCTTTTGTTTGCGTTGTTAGTGCAATGTCTTTATCCCGCTGTTTGGTAACAGTGTGAGTGCTTGCACTGGCTTTATGTGATGAAAATAACCAGGTAATCGGCGTTAAAAGCAGCATGACTAACGCCCCAAGTTTTTCCATCAGTAGTAACCATGATAATCCGGTTAATAGGGTTATACAGGCAAGGCTAACAATGAGTAATATAATCGATGCGGTAAAGCCATTCATTATAGGTAATAGGCTTTCGATAACAATTGAACCTAGGTATCCCCCAGCTTGAAATTGTTCTGCATCACGAATATTTAAGGTAAAAAAACCAGTACTGCTAAAGATAAACGCTAAAATACCAATGATTCTGAATGATATACTAAAATAGTTAATAGGCGCATTAGCATGACGATAAAAATAGCTCACTAATTGCAAACTAAAAAATAGTGCAAAAAAAGGAACACTGTAAGCAATAAAGCCTAAAAATTGGAATAGTATATCCGATGCATATGCACCAATATAGCCGCAATAATTGCTGATAGGGGTATGCCAAGCAGTACGTGACCAGCCGGGATCTGATGCATTGTAAGAAAATAGTGATAAAAATAAGCAGGCAGATAACGCTATTATTATTAATAAAATGAATTGGCTAAATATCTGTCTTCTGGTTGTTTTTGGCTTTTTCAAGTACGTACCTAAAAACGATTGCAATTAAAATTGGTGGCATTTTATCATAAATTACTTTTGCTCACAGAGTGAATAAAATATAAAACGTAATTTATTGTGACTGTGAGCGATTAATTGCCATTAGATTTTTATTAAACCTTTGTCCATTTTTGACATAATTTTGGGCATTTTTAATATTTGCTGCAATTTCGGCTTCGGTAAGTTGCCGAATTATTTTCGCTGGTGATCCCATAATTAAGCAGCCTTCTTGATAAGGTAAACTATGAGTAACTAAAGAATTAGCACCAACCAGACAGTTTTTAGCAATTTTGGCATGATTTAAAATCGTACTTCCCATTCCGATTAAGACATTATCTTCAATTGTGCAGCTATGAAGAATCACATTATGGCCAATTGTAACATTTTCACCAACAATACACGGTATGTTAGTCTCGATATGCACAGTACAATTATCTTGAATGTTGCTGTTTTTGCCAATATGAATACTTGCAATATCACCTCGTAATACCGCGTTAAACCAGATGGATACCCCTTGCTCAAGCGTCACATTACCAATAATATCAGCCGATTTGGCAATAAAACAATCTGGGTGAATTTGTGGGCATAAATCATCTAATTGATAAATCATGGTTATTTCCTTTTAATATTTTTGACACTCAAAAATAAGCCAACCGCAAGAAAATTGCACAACACCATAGAACCAACCATTAACCACTCTGTGGTATTATCATTAATTGGTGTTACCGTTTTATGAATCGAGACTAGCATTGATAATGATATACCAATTGCTCCTGCTATGGCGAATCGAATGGTACCAGCAAGTGACGATGCTGTACCGGCAATATGCGGATAGAAGTCTAATACCACAGCCATACTATTACCACCAACTGTTGACATGCATCCAATGTAACCTGCAATACACACGACCAAATAGATAAATCCAAAATTAAATAATGTTCCAATCAAAAGTCCTATCGCCATGATAAATTGGATTAACAGCCCTAATTGCATCATTTTGATAGAACCAACAAGTTTAACAAAGCGGCTATTTAAGGTATTCATCATTACCATTACCACAATATTAAGTGCAAAATAGTAACCAAAATTGGTGGATGCAACGCCATGTAAGTTCATGTAAACAAAAGGCCCTAAACTTAAAAATGAAAATAATCCAGCACCAGCAAAAGCGCCTATTAGCATATAAGTTAAGGCTTGGCGATGTCGAAATAGTGTAATGAAATTACTTAATATTCGAATGATACTAAATTTATCACGCTTAGCTTTGGCAAGTGTTTCTGGAATATAACTTACCACCAGACCAAAGCAAATGATCGCCATTAGGCAAATGGTATAAAAGTTTGCTTGCCAATTAAACCAATACAAAATAAAACCACCTATGATCGGCGCTAATAATGGTGCTACGTTAGAGATTAACATCACAAAGGACATCATTTTTGAAAACTCATCACGGTCACGATAAATATCTTTCATTAAAGCATTAATCACTATTGTGGTTGCAGCAGCTGCAATCCCATGGAAAAAACGTGCAGTTATCAATTGATTAATATTGCCAGCAATAGCACAACCAAAGGCGGCAAAAACAAAAATAATCAGACCAATAATAAGAATATTTCGCCGGCCATAACTGTCTGTAAGTGGTCCAAATAAGAGTTGGCCAAAGGAAAACCCTAATAAATAACAGCTAATTGTAAGTTGAACGGTTGCATCAGCTACATTAAAGTCGTGAGCAATTGTTGGCATACTCGGTAAATACATATCAATGGATAAAGGCATTAACATAGATAGCAATCCAAGGATAAAGATCAGTGCTTTTTTAGAAATTTTAAATTCTACTTGAGTATTTGAGTTTTGCACGTTTGGGTTCCTATATAAGTTCTTCAACTAAAAGCGCATGATGATGTGGCAACATAATCGATAATACCGTTAATTATGACTTAACGGTATTTATTGACTTTAAGAGACAATCATTTATTCACTTTTATTGTTACGATAAAATTTGAAGCTAACTAAAAGAGTTGATTTCTTCTTCAGTAAGTGGACGGTATTCGCCCTCAGGAATATCTAGCATAATGGTGCCAATTTGTTTTCGATGTAACTGAACAACATGATTATTAACTGCGGCAAACATACGTTTAACTTGATGGTATCGACCTTCACTAATGGTTAGCTCTGCGTGATATGGATCAATAATATTTAGTTTAGCCGGCTTTGTGAGTGACTTCTCACTTTTTAGTTGAATGCCTTTGGCAAATATCTCGATGAGTTCGATGCTTAGGGGGTGTTCAACTGTGACTTGATAGACTTTTTCACAATGATGTTTAGGTGAAGTAATACGATGTGACCACTTACCATCGTCTGTTAATAGTACTAAACCTGTTGTATCAAGATCTAATCTGCCGGCTGCGTGCAACTTTTCAGCCATTGGTTCGTCGATAAAATATAGAATTGTTGGATGATCGGGATCATCGGTTGAGCAAACATAACCTTGTGGTTTATTAAGCATAAAATAACGATGTTCGGTGACTGGCACAATTTCGACGCCATCGTACTCAACCACTTGTGCAGGTGATATTTGGTAGGCGCCTGATTTTATTATTTCGCCATCAACAGTCACTTTTTGTGCTCTAAGTTCTTTATTCACGATTGTTCTGCTTATACCTAAGTGATGAGCTAGAAATTTATCTAATCGCATAATCTGAGTAATCTTCCTCTGTTTTAAAAAGGTGTATAAATATCAAAACGGTGATTTTTAGTTTTAATTTCGGCTGTTGGTTTTTGCTCGGCTAAAAATGGCGCATAATCAGGTCGTTTAACGACTACGCGTTTTTTAGCTAATCGTCTAGCTGGCTCAAGTAAACTATCTGAATCTAAGTCACTACCCACTAACTGTTGAAAAATGCGCATCTCTTTTTTGACTAGTGCACTTTTTTGTCGATGTGGAAACATTGGATCGAGATACACCACATCGGGTTTTTCGTGCAATGACAATAGACCTGTTTGGCTTGAATTATAAAACATGTTTAACCGTTGCGGTAACCAATTGCCTATTATTGGATCTTGGTAACCTCGCTGTAAACCATCAGCTAATAATGCAGCCACAACGGGATGCCTTTCAAACATTGTGACATGACAACCGATTGCTGCTAATACGAATGCATCACGACCGAGTCCAGCTGTTGCGTCCACAACTGTTGGTAAATACTCACCTTTTACACCTACTGCTTTGGCAATGGCTTCACCACGCCCACCGCCAAATTGGCGGCGATGCGCCATTGCCCCTGATACAAAATCGACTTTTATCGCACCAAGTTTTGGCTCATCAGTTTTTTGTAATACGAGTTGATGGTTATCTGTTACTAATGCAAAGGGAATAGTTGGGTTTAAGGTTAACCACTGCTCAGCTAATAATTTTAGCTGAGCTAGGTTGGCGTTAGTGGATACCATAGTGACGAAGCAGAGCCTCAAGTTGGGGTTCACGTCCACGGAAATTTTTAAATAATGTCATGGGTTCATCACTGCCACCTTGCGACAAAATATTATCCAAAAAGGCATTACCCGTTTTAGCATTGAAAATGCCTTCTTCTTCGAAGCGTGAAAAGGCATCGGCTGATAACACTTCGGCCCATAAATAACTGTAATACCCAGCGGCATATCCGCCTGCAAAAATATGACTAAAAGCGTGAGGGAATCGTCCCCATTCAACTGTTGGTACGACAGCAACTTGTTTTCTAACCTCTGCCAGAGTGGTTAAGATATCAGGGTTTTTCTGGCTATGAAGTTTAAAATCAAATAAGCCAAACTCTAATTGACGTAAAATAAATAGAGCGGCTTGATAGTTTTTCGCATCGAGCATTTTTTCTAGCATTTCTGGTGGTAAAGGCTCACCGGTTTGATAGTGTCCTGAAATGAAGGCTAATGCTTCAGGTTGCCAGCACCAGTTTTCTAAAAATTGACTTGGTAATTCAACCGCATCCCAAGCTACGCCATTAATACCTGCAACTGATGATACATCAATTTCGGTTAACATATGATGCAAGCCATGACCAAACTCATGGAATAGGGTGGTTACTTCGTCATGCGTAAATAACGCGGGTTTATCACCAATTGGTCGATTAAAGTTACAAGTTAAATAAGCAACGGGTTTTTGTATGTGACCATCGGCAAAACGCATGCGGCCGATACAATCATCCATCCATGCACCACCACGTTTATGTTCACGAGCATACAAATCAAGATAAAAACTGCCTTTTAGCTCGCCACTAGTATTATATAAATCATAAAATTTGACATCAGGGTGCCACACTTCAACACCTTGTCGTTCTTTAGCGGTAATACCAAAAATACGATGGACAACTTCAAATAAGCCATTTATCACTCGTTGTTCAGGAAAATAAGGTCGGAGTTCTTCGTTATTAATGGTATAAAGGTATTGTTTTTGTTTTTCACTGTAATAGGCAATATCCCACGGTTTGATATCGCTGGCACCAAAAAATTCATAGGCATAGCGTTTCAACTCCGCTAATTCTTTTTCACCTTGTGGTTTGGCTTTATTAGCTAAATCAGTCAAGAACTCAGTAACTTGATGGACTGATTGCGCCATTTTAGTGGCTAAAGATTTGTCAGCATAAGTATCAAAGCCAAGTAATTTAGCGAGTTCATCTCTTAACGTTAAAATTTGCTCGATGATTTGTGTATTATCCCATTTACCCGCGTTCGGACCTTGATCTGAAGCCCGGGTATTATAAGCTTGATAGAGCTCAAAACGTAACTCACGGTTATCACAATAAGTCATAACAGGTTGGTAACTTGGAATATCTAAAGTAATTAGCCAGCCTTCTTGTCCTTTTGATTTGGCTTGTTCTTTTGCTGCAGCAAGCGCACTTTCAGGCATACCAGACAACTGTTTTTCATCTGTTATCAGTTTTGTCCAGCCCATCGTTGCATCCAATACATTGTTGCTATATTGTGATGATAATTCTGATAATTTGGCAACAATTTCACCATAACGTTTTTGTTTATCATCAGGCAAGCCTATTCCTGACAATTCAAAATCACGTAACGCGTTATCAATTACTTTTTTTTGTGCTTTGCAAAGCTTATTGTAATTGTCGCTTTGTTTAAGTTGTTTGTAAGCTTGATAGAGAGGCTTATGTTGTCCAACCCATGTGCTGTATTCTGATAATAATGGTAAACATGCTTCATAAGCTTTACGTAATTCAGGGCTATTTTTTACAGAATTAAGGTGGCTGACCGGTGACCAAACTCGCCCAAATTTTTCATCCATTTCATCAATAGGTTGAATTAAGTTGTCCCAAGTATATTCACTATTTTGTTTTAGCACTGTTTCAATTGTGTTGCGACAATTGTTTAAAGCTTGCTTTACAGCAGGTAGAACGTGCTCAGGCTTGATTTGAGAAAATAGCGGTAATGGAGCATTGGTTAATAATGGGTTGGTCATGTTTCGATACCTTTCTACAAAGATTTTATCTAATGAGTGAACATTATGTGCGGGTAAAAAAACGCAAGTCAAGTATTTTGTGTTAAGGAATAGTTTATAATCCCATTAATTTGCGTTCACGCTGCCATTCAGTTGGTGTATAGGTTTTGATAGATAATGCGTGGATACGATTGTCATTAATGAATTCGGCTAAAGGTGCATAAATCAATTGCTGTTTTTTGACTCGGCTCAAATCTGCAAATAGTTCACTGACTGCAATAACCTGAAAATGACTACCATCTTCAGTCATAACATATACATTGTCAAGGTTAAGGGAACTATTTAATTTGTCTATAATTTGTTGTTTGTCCATGATTGTAACTCAGTATGAATATTCTAACTTTATATTAAGTTGTTTAAGCTAATATTTATGTTTGGTAATAACACAACAATATGAATTAAGCCATAATAACTGGCTGTAAGTCATACAGTGCAATTAGAGTTTGTAATTGCGGATTAATGCCCATTAATTTGGTTTGATATTTAGTACAAAAATAAACTAATGTTGCTAGTCCAGAAGAGTCAACTCGAGTTAACTGAGCAACATCAATCGTTGTAACGCCATTTAAAATACTATGCTGAGTTGACCATATTTCATTAAGGGAGTGAGCATCTAGCTCACCCTTTAAATATAAGACATTGTGTTGTTTGTCTGCTTTAATTCGCGACATCATAGGCTAGCCTTTTGGTTTAGCGTTAGGATCAATATTACGATTTGAAAGATCAGTTAATTGTTTGGTTAATGCATCAATACCATCTTGACGTAATATAGTCGACCACTCATTTTGTTTAGTGGTAATCATACTCACACCTTCAGCAATTAAGTCGTATGCTTTCCATTCCCCTGTGACAGAATTTTTACGCCATTGAAAATCGATACGTAATGGTTGCTGGCTTTTATCGGGTTGGATTAATAATACACGAATTGAAACTAAAGTTTTACCCGTTAGGTCTTTTGCTGCTTCGACTTGATAAGTTTGACCGTTATACATCGATAGTGCTTGGGCAAAAGCTTGAACTAAATAGTTTTCAAATGCATTGAAATAAGCGGTACGTTGCGCCTCAGAAGCACTCTTGTAGTAATTACCTAAAATTAATGCACCAGCATATTTAACTTGCACATAAGGTAATAAATCAGTTCTAACTATTTCCTTCAATTTATTCGGATTGGCTTTGATTGCTGCTGATTGTGAATTTATTGCATTAAAAATTTTATCCGCAGATACTTGCATTTCTTTGTATGGATCGTTATCAGCAAGCGCAAATGTGCTGAATGCTAATGCGAATACGAAAAAAATTACTTGTTTAAATCTGATTAACATAATTACTCCTTACTTTCATTGGTATCTGGTGTAGTTTGTTTTTTGTCCTTATCTGAAGAACCGCCAGCACTATAAAGGAATTGCCCAATTAAATCCTCTATAACCATAGCTGGTTTAGTATTGTTAATAACTAAACCTTCTTGAAAATAAGCAGGCTTATTATCTTTTGCTATTGGCGTACTACTTGCACTATCCGCATCTAATGCATCAAGTTCATGTTCCGTACTTTGATCAAGTCCAAAGTTAATATCAATAAATTGTTCGCCTAATAAACCAGAGGTTTTAATCGATAAAGAACTGGAACTTGGGATCTTGTTATATTGTGTATCAATATCCATGGTGACATAGGGTTTATACACATCGTTGTCTGATGATTGTAAGGTAATATTACTGACTCGACCAATGACAACACCCCCAATTTTTATTGGCGAGCGTACTTTTAATCCACCAATATTATCAAATACAGCATAAACACGATAAGTGTTATGACTGCTAAATGATGTGGGGTCAGTCACTCTAAAGCATAAAAATAGTACTGAAAGAATAACCAGCACCATAAATAATCCAACGGTAATTTCGACTTTACGACTCATGTTTAATGACCTCAATGACTAAACATTAATGCGGTTAGGATAAAATCTAACCCCAAAATAACTAATGATGAATAGACAACGGTGTTTGTTGTTGCCCGACTAATTCCTTCAGATGTTGGTACACAATCGTAACCATTAAATAGTGCAATCCAAGTACTGGCGATTGCAAAGGCGAAGCTTTTAATAAAACAATTGCCTAAATCATGCCACCAATCAACATTACTTTGAATGGAGGACCAAAAAAAGCCAGCGTCAATTCCTTTCCAGTCTACGCCAACTAAAACACCACCCAAAATGCCAACAGTGACAAAAATAGCCGTTAAAAAAGGCATACTAAAAAAACCCGCCCAAAAGCGTGGTGCAATGATTCGTCGTAGCGGGTCGATTGCCATCATTTCCATGCTTGATAACTGTTCTGTTGCTTTCATAAGACCTATTTCAGCTGTTAAGGCAGAACCCGCACGTCCAGCAAATAATAAGCCTGCAACGACTGGACCTAATTCTCTAAGTAGAGCAAGCGCAACCATCATTCCTAAACTTGCTTCAGCACCAAAGGTGGTTAAAATAAAGTAGCCTTGAAGAGCAAGTACCATACCAATAAACAGACCTGATACGATAATAATAGTCAGTGATTGTACACCGACAAAATAAAATTGTTTGATAAGTAAGGGGAATTGTTTACCAAATTGCGGTCGGCCAATCAGTGCGCCAAATAGCATCATTCCCGAACGCCCAACCATTGCAATGGTATTAATGGTTGCTTGTCCCAGTTTTGCCAGTAAATTCAACATTATTTTATACCTCTGCTTAGGTCTAATTTGTAATCATCAGCAGGATAATGAAATGGAACCGGACCATCAGCCAGTCCTTCCAGAAATTGTTTTACACGCAAATCATCATTGTCACGTAACTGCTGAGCAGTGCCACCTGCAATAATGTGTTGTTCTGCAACGATATAAGCATAATCAGCAATACTTAATACTTCATTCACATCGTGACTAACAACAATACAGGTTAATCCCAGTGATTGATTAATCTCAGCAATAAGTTTAACTATAACGCCCATAGATATGGGGTCTTGCCCTGCAAATGGCTCGTCAAACATAATAAGATCTGGATCAAGTGCTATTGCTCTGGCTAAAGCTGCTCGCCGTGCCATACCGCCAGATAATTCTGAAGGCATCATCTGCGCTGCACCGCGTAAACCAACGGACTGTAATTTCATTAGCACTAAATTGTGCAATATGGGTTCTGGTAGATTAAGGTGCTCACGAAGGGGGTAAGCCACATTATCAAAGACTGATAAATCAGTAAATAGTGCACCAGATTGGAATAACATACTCATGCGTTTACGGACTTCATATAGTCTGGAACGGGACATGCTGGGTATGTCTTCACCATCAAATAAAATTTTTCCCGCTTGAGGTTTGAGTTGACCACCAATTAGGCGAAGCAGTGTTGTTTTACCTATTCCAGACGGCCCCATAATGGCAGTTACTTTGCCTTTAGGCACATTTAAATTCATATTTTTGTAAATCGGCCGGCTACCTCGATAGAAAGACATATCGTGTATTTCGACCAAATTTTGTTGTAATGTGTTCGTCACATTGATTTCCTACACTACCATAATGAAAGTTGTGCTTATTTTACTTGATATTTGCGAATAATGAAATCTATTAAATAGATTAACCAATTATTGACGAATTTTAGTAGATAAGAATAACTAATTAAATTTTAATAGAAAAGTTTACACTAATTTAGTGGTTTATTGACAGGTAATCATTAAAATTCAATAGAGTAAACATTTTGTCAATAATTATAAATGAGGGCCGTAACCCTCATCTTTTGATTCTAAAGTCATTACTTGTGATAATTGGTTACGTTAGTTATTCATGCCTTGCTTTTCGTGCTAAATAATTACCAAGACTTTGTACGAGTTGCACAGTGATAATTAATATCACAACTGTAATAATGACAACAGTTGTATCAAAACGTTGATAACCATAGGATATGGCTAAATCTCCAATCCCGCCAGCCCCAACTGCACCAGCCATAGCCGTTGCGCTAATTAAGCCTATTGTTGCTGTCGTCAGGGTTAAAATTAAAGAGCTAAAAGCTTCGGGCAACATAAAGTGCCAAATAATTTGTAATGGTGTTGCTCCCATAGACTCAGCGGCTTCTATAATGCCACTATTGACTTCTAGCAGTGAGTTTTCGACTAATCGCGCAATATAAGGCGCGACGTATACTGTTAGGGGGACAATTGCTGCTGCTGTGCCGATCGAACTGCCTACAATGAGTTTAGTGAAAGGTAAGATCGCTACTAATAAAATAATAAACGGTAAAGAGCGTAGCAGATTAATTATTGGGTTGATGATTCGATATATTTTACGACTTTCTAATAATCCTGATGGTCGTGTGGTAACTAAACAGATACCAAGAGGAATCCCCAGTAACGAACCTAGTACCAAAGCAAAAAACACCATTATTAAGGTTTCGTACGACGCTTGAATAAATTGTTCAGCGGTTAGTGTAGTGGCAAAACAAGAACTTAAGTAATTGATAATATTATTTAAGGTTTCCATTTAATTCCTCTCCCATTGTTTAATCTCGGTGACTTGTACACCACACTGACGTAGATATTGTACTGATTCTTCAATATCATTGTTGTTGCCTTTTAATTGAACAAACATACTGCCGAGTACTGTTTTTTCAATTTCTGACATATGGGCAAACAAGATGTTGACGACTACTTTTTGTTTTAATATCAGCGAATTGATGACAGGCTCTGAGGCTGATCTTCCTAAAAATTCGAGTTTGAATAATTGGATATTATCTTTATCACCTTCTATTTCAATTAAGTTTTCAACAACACCAGTTGGGATCTGGTCATTAATCACAGAACTGACAAAGTTTTGAGTAGTATGATGCTTTGGATGACCAAATACGTCCAGTACATTACCATGCTCAATAATTTGACCTTTTTCCATTACCGCGACTTTATGACAAATTTGCTCAATCACATGCATTTCATGAGTAATAAGTACTACAGTGATCTTATATTTTTCATTGATTTTTTTGATTAAATCTAAAATTGATTGTGTTGTTTGTGGATCAAGCGCTGAAGTCGCTTCATCACAAAGTAAAATATCAGGGTCATTCGCCAATGCACGGGCAATACCAATGCGCTGTTTTTGTCCACCAGAAAGTTCCTTAGGGTAGCTATTGGCTTTATCACTTAATCCCACAAACTCTAATAGCTCATAAACTTTTTGTTTTATTGTTTGCTTATCTTTTTTGATTAAAATTAATGGAATAGCGATATTTTCAAATACAGTTTTAGATTCCAGTAAATTAAAATGCTGAAAAATCATGCCAATTTTTTGTCTTACATGACGTAAGTCAGCATTTGATAGTTGATTTAGTTGTTGATCTTGGACAATAACATTTCCTGTTGTGGGTTTTTCAAGAAAGTTAATTAAGCGAACTAAGGTACTTTTTCCTGCTCCACTATAGCCAATAATGCCATAGATATCACCTTTATCAATGGTTAAATTAATATTGTGCAGCGCCTGAGTGGTGATGCCGTTTCGCTCATATTGCTTAGAGACATTTTCAAATTTAATCATTATTTAATACCTGTTAATTGGTGTTCTAATTCAATTAATGCTTGCTTAGCAAGTATATATAAATAATTTACAGCTGGCATTATCATGTCTATGTTGATTTCAAATTTTGGATGATGAAGCGCATAAGGGCTTTGTGAACCGAGATTAATAAAAGCCCCCGGTACTTGATGTAGATAGTGGGCAAAATCTTCTCCACCTAGTTGCGGTTTAAAATCGATTACTTCATAACCCATTTGCTTAGCGATTGACTGGGCAAATGCAACCCATTTGCCATCGTTAATGACAGATGGTGGACCATCAAACCATCTTAATTCGGCTTTTGCGCCCATGGCAATCGCGATGTTTTCAATAATACTTTGTAGTTGTTGTTTTACTTTTGCCCTCACTTGTGGCGTTAAAGTTCGCACAGTGCCTTCCATTTCTACTGTTTCGGGGATGACATTCCAAGTGTTACCACCTTGAAATTTTGTGATGCTAACAATAACTGCATCAAGTCCACTTATTGTTCGGCTAGAGATTGTTTGGATGGCACTAACAATTTGTGCCCCTATCACAATGGGATCGATTCCCGATTCTGGTCTTGCTGCATGGGCTCCGACCCCTTTTATTGTGATTTCAATGCGATCAACATTGGCCGAAAAAGGGCCAGCACGTGATGCCATCTGATTGATAGTTAAATTGGGGTTATTATGGAGCCCCAATATTGCATCAACCCCTTTCAATGCACCAATATCTATAAATTGTAATGCGCCGCTAAAGTTTTCTTCTGCGGGTTGAAATAATAAGCGAATCGTACCTTTTAAGTCTTGTTCGTGTTGTTTAAGCAAGTAAGCTGCACCCATTAGAATCGACGTATGTACATCATGGCCACAAGCGTGCATGACATCGGGCGTTTGAGATTTATAATTGCAGGCTGTTTGTTCATTAATCGGTAATGCATCAATATCTGCACGTAATGCGAGCACTGGTGAGCCTGAGCCTATTTCTGCTATGACGCCTGTTTTTGCACCAAGCTCTAAAATTCGAATATGTGCCTTTTGTAAATAATACCTAATTGTTTTGGTCGTTTCATACTCTTGATTAGAAAGCTCAGGATGTTGATGTAATTTTCTAAAAAGCTGATGAATACTGTCTGCAATTGATTCACTCATGGTATATCCAACAAATAATTATAGATAGTATTAACGTAGCATAGCTTAATTTAGCAACCTAATAATCGTTTTTTATATCTTATTCCAAAAAGTTATAAGATAGAATAACTTGGAATAAATGAACTATTTTTTCTATGCTAGAGTAGGGTTAAGTTTATAGCTTATTGGGGATAGTTAATATGAAGCATCGTTTTACAAAATTGCATAAAAATATTTTGGTTTTATCGATATTAAGTTTTCTATTTTTACTAACAGCTTGTGATAATTCTTCAAAGCAAGCCAATAATCAAACTAAAAAAGAGATTAGTATGGGAGTATCACCCGGGCCTTATAATGAATTATTTAAAGACGCGGTGAAACCCATACTTGAGTCTGAAGGTTATAAGGTGAAATTAGTGAGCTTTCCACATTTACTTGAGTCAGATGTCGCTTTAAGTGAGGGCAGTATTGATTTGACCGTGGCACAGCACACCGCTTATATGAATGTGTTTAATACTCAGCGTAAGGCCAACTTGAAACCCGTTGTACATGTACCATCTGTACCCGCTGCGATATTTTCAAATAAATATAATTCGTTACAGCAAGTGTTTAAAGGCGCGAAAGTTGCTATTCCACAAGATGCATCTAATGCTGCCCGTTCGTATAATTTGCTTGAAAAAGCCGGTTGGATAAAGTTAAAACCGAATACCAATCCTATTATTGTAAGTAAAAATGATATCGAGCAAAATATTGCCGGCATTACTATTATTGAGATGGATTCGGCTAATATTCCTCGCGTGATGAATGATTTAGATTTTGCCGTTATTCCTGGTAGCATTGTTTACTCAGCGAATATTGATCCGAATAAAGCATTACTGTTAGAAACGATAATTCCAGATTTAGAAATTATGGTGGTCGTTAATGCGGGCAATGAAAATAGTCAATGGGCCCAAGATGTGAAACGTATTTATCAATCTCAACAGTTTAAAGATTATATGCAAGCGCACAACCAAAATGGTTATTGGGTGATGCCACAAGAGTAGTTTAATCGCTTATTTTAACAAGCTCAGTTTGTTACGAGCTTGTTAATATCTTGGCATGTTTTTGTCAACCATTAATGCCCAAGCATCTATACCTCCAGTCAAATTATAGAGATAATCAGTATCGAAGCCATTTTCAGCCAAATAATTTGCGACATTTAAACTTCTTACGCCATGATGACAATAAATTACAATATCAATTTCATCGGGGATTTTATCTAAATAAAGCGGGATCAGATTCATTGGAATGTGCATTGCATCCTCAATTTTGCAGAAATTGACTTCGCTAGGTTCGCGCACGTCAAGTAAAACCAGTTTGTGTTGTTGTTTTAGTTTTTGAGCAAGCTCAATAGCGGTGATGGATTTTATAGGTATCATATTAAAAACTCTAAAAAAATGTTGTGAACAAGTTTAAGCTAAATACTTTTTTTGAAAAAAACAGCGCTAATTATTACAAGTTATCATCCTATTAATGATTAATAGGATGATAATGATCATTTAAGCGGCTAATGCTTTACTGATTTTTTCATAGAGATCTTTAGATAGATGTTCTATTTTTAGTAATGCATTAAGCGCTTGTCGCATTTGCTCTTGTCGTTTTTCATCATAACGTTTTAAACGAATAAGTGGATCGATTAAACGTGCTGCAACTTGAGGATTTTTCTGATTTAATTCTGTCAAAATTTCGACTAAAAATTGATAACCACTGCCATCTTGTGCATGGAAGGCGACAGGATTGTTATTGACAAATGCACCGATTAAAGAGCGAATGCGATTTGGGTTAGTTAGCGAAAATGAACGGTGATTTAATAGTTTTTTCACCGTTGCTAGTACTTGCTTATCAGGGCTTGTGGCATTTAAAGCTAACCACTTATCCATCACGAGTCCATCTTGATGCCATTTATTATCAAAATCGATTAGTAGATCTTTTTGGCAATTAAGTTGAGCTTTAACAGCCGTTGTTAATGCAGCAAATGCATCAGTCATGTTATCTGCATGATAATATTGCTGGCTAACTAGATGTGTTACTTGTGACTTATCATCAGCGTAAGCAAGTAGTGTTAAACACGCATTTTTTAATGAGCGTTTTGCAATATCAGCATGAATAATTTGATATTGTGTTGTTTTATTATGTTGATAAACCGCCTGTAATTCATCATAAAGTTCATTTGCAAAACAGGTTAATAGAAAGTGGCGCACTTGATAAATGGCCATTGGATCAACAACAGCAAAAAGATTAGCTATTTCATTTTCTGAAGGTAAAGTTAATATTTGGGCGATAAGAGCAGGATCGGTTGATTCTGATAATAACACTGCTCTAAAAGCATCTAACACTGTTTGCGGTAAGGTTAGATCCTTTTTATGTTGGTAATTATCAACATTACTACGTATATATTTTGCTAAAAGCATCTGTGCGGCATCGTAGCGACTAAATGCATTGGTTGCATGTTGCATTAAGAAAATGAGTTCATCATCTTGATAATGATATGTTAATTTAACCGGTGCTGAAAAATCACGTAACAATGAAATAATCGGTTTTTCATCTATATGATCAAAAACAAATTGCTGTTTAGTCTGGGTAAGATTTAATACATGGTTAATCGATTTACCTTGTGATTGCAACGCAATGACATCACCATTGCGTCGATACAGTTCAATATCAACTGGGATATGTAACGCTTGTTTTTGCTGTTGATCTTGGGTTGCAGGTGTATGTTGCTCAATCGTTAAAGTATAGCGTTGACTTGTTTTATCATAACTATCAGTAACGATGAGCTCAGGGGTACCTGATTGACTATACCATAATTTAAATTGGGTTAAATCAATGCCTGAGGCATCTTGCATTGCTGCAACAAAATCATCGCAGGTAGCCGCACTGCCATCGTGACGTTTGAAATAAAGCTTCATGCCAGCTTGGAATTTTTCTTCACCTAATAGTGTATGCATCATACGAATAACTTCTGCCCCTTTTTCATAAACGGTAACAGTATAGAAATTATTCATTTCAATAACTTGTTCAGGACGAATAGGGTGAGACATAGGGCTTGCATCTTCAGCAAATTGTACTGTGCGCATAATTTTAACATCATTGATTCGCTTAACCGCTCTTGATCCCATATCAGAACTAAATTCTTGATCACGAAAAACTGTTAAACCTTCTTTCAAACTGAGTTGAAACCAATCCCGACAGGTAACACGGTTGCCTGTCCAATTATGAAAATATTCGTGACCAATAACGCCTTCAATTCCTAAGTAATCATCATCAGTGGCTGTTTCGGGTTTAGCTAGTACATATTTTGAATTGAAAATATTAAGCCCTTTGTTTTCCATTGCGCCCATGTTGAAAAAATCGACGGCAACAATCATAAAAATATCTAAGTCATATTCTAAGCCAAAACGGGTTTCGTCCCAGCGCATCGCATTTTTTAAGCTGGTCATGGCCCATTTTGCACGATCTAAATTACCTTTATCGACATAAATTTCTAGTTCAACGTTACGTTTTGATTGGGTGATAAAATGATCTTTTAAAATATCAAAATCACCTGCAACTAAGGCAAATAGATAAGCCGGTTTTGGAAACGGGTCTTGCCACTGTACCCAATGACGATCGTTGTCAAGTTCACCTTGAGCAATGCGATTACCATTAGAAAGTAAATAAGGATATTGTTTTTTATTGGCCGTAATTCGAGTTGAAAATCTGGCTAACACATCGGGTCTATCTAAATAGTAAGTAATGTGGCGAAATCCTTCAGCTTCACATTGTGTACAAAGTGCTTCCCCTGAAACATATAGTCCTTCAAGCGCAGTATTATCAATTGGTTTGATTTCGTTGACGATGGTTAAAGTAAATTCAGATGGGACATTTTTAATGATTAATCCGGTTTTTGTGATTTGATAATCACTCCAAGGTTGTTCATCAATATTTACTGAAACCAATTTAAGTTCTTCACCGTCTAAAATTAAATTGTCAGCGTGAAGATTTTTTTTGATAACATGACTACGGGCGATAACTGTTGTTATTTCTGCCGCTAAATCAAAATCGAGGTCGATGTCAGTAATTGTAAAGTCGGGTGTTTTATAATCTAAGCGATGTTTAGCTGTAGGTTGTAATTCAAGTGTTTGGCTATTCATTGTTATTAAGACCTTTTCGTATTTGCTTAATTTGTTAGCTGTATTGTTTTTATTATAGCTGATTAAAAATAATCTGACTTAGATAATTAAGCTATATCTTCATTATTATTCTGCTATAATCTTGAGAATTTCATTTAGAGTATTAACAATAAGTTCACATGTTACCAGCTATAATTACATCAATTTTAGATACTGATGCTTATAAGTTGCATATGCAGCAAGCCGTTTTTCATCGTTACCCTGATGTTACTGTTGTTGCCGAGTTCCGTTGTCGAAGTGATGATTTATTAGGAAAATATGCTGATGAAATTAGGCATCAAGTTAAATTAATGGAATCGCTAGCACTTTCTGATGATGAGTTTACTTATTTGTCGGGCATCTCTTTTTTTAAAACTGATTATTTAAATTGGCTTAAAAATTGGCGCTTTGATAGCCATTTATTGACGATATGTAATGAAGATGGGGTGTTAGTCATTCGCATTGAAGGAAAATGGTTAGATGTTATTTTATGGGAAGTGCCGTTATTAGCTGTAATTAGTGAAATAGTACATAAAGATCGCTCACCAAATATTGGAGTACCGGAAGCATTAAACCGACTCAAGCAAAAATTGGCAAAGTTTGCAGATCAAACAGCCAATATTGATATGTCCGGTTTTAATTTAATGGATTTTGGTACCCGTAGGCGTTATTCCTTTGCTGTACAAGAAGCTGTTGTGAGTTATCTAAAATCACACTTTGATAACTTTCATAGTACTAGTAATTATTTATTGGCTTATCGTTTAGGATTAACACCGGTTGGTACTCAGGCTCATGAATGGTTTCAAGCACATCAACGCTTAAGTTCAAACTTACAAGATTGCCAAAAAACGGCTTTGCAAGTGTGGTTAGACGAATACCCACAAGATTTAGGTGTTGCGTTAACTGATTGTATTACGATGGATGCCTTTTTACGGGATTTTGATTATTATTTTGCCTCTCATTATCAAGGGCTTCGTCATGATTCGGGTGATCCCATCGAATGGGGCGAAAAAGCGATCAGCCATTATCAAGCATTAGGCATTGATCCTAAAACGAAACTATTAGTCTTTTCTGATAGTTTAAATTTTGATAAAGCGCTCAATATTTATAAACACTTTAATCATCGAGTACAACTATCGTTTGGTGTAGGTGGTTTTTTAGCGTGTGATATTCCATCAAACGATGTAAATACTAAAGCGTTAAATATTGTCTTAAAATTAACCGAATGTAATAACCAATCGGTTGCTAAGTTATCTGATAGTCCAGGTAAAACGATATCGCAAGATTTAGCTTTTATCGATGAGTTAAAGCGTACATTTAGTGTCAAACATTAATAATAATTGATGCTTTAAATGTTATTAATATGACAAAATCAACATGAGTATTAAGGATGATATTTGCTTAATATTGCTTGATTACACGATGGCTGTAATTTCAAGGTAAATCATCCTGAGATACTTAAATATTATTTGATAAACTACTATAGAGATGGATAATTAAAATGATTTCAGTTGCACCTATTGTTGATGTGTTACAAGGCAAGATAGCTGTTGGAAGCACTATTTCAGTTCAAGGTTGGGTTAGGACCCGACGTGATTCAAAAGCTGGTATTTCGTTCCTCGCTGTATATGATGGTTCATGTTTTGACCCAATCCAAGCGGTAATTGAAAAAGATCTACCGAATTATGAACAAGATATTTTGCGTTTAACTGCGGGCTGCTCAGTCAAAGTCACAGGTACTGTTGTTGAATCTCCAGGGCAAGGTCAGCAATATGAATTGCAAGCAACACAAGTTGAAATTTATGGCTTTGTTGATGATCCAGAAACTTATCCTATGGCGGCTAAACGTCACTCAATTGAGTATTTACGTGAAGTTGCTCACTTAAGAGCTAGAACCAATATTGTTGGAGCGATTACACGCGTTCGTCATACGCTTGCTCAAGCTATTCATCAGTTTTTTGATGAGCGAGGCTTTTTTTGGCTTTCTACACCAATCATTACCGCATCAGATACTGAAGGTGCGGGCGAAATGTTTCGAGTTTCGACACTGGATCTGTTAAATCTACCAAAAACTGACAAAGGTAACATTGATTTTGATAAAGATTTTTTTGGTAAAGAGGCTTTCTTAACGGTTTCAGGGCAGCTCAATGCTGAAACTTATGCTTGTGCCTTGTCTAAAGTTTACACTTTTGGTCCTACTTTTAGAGCAGAAAATTCAAATACAACCCGTCATTTAGCTGAGTTTTGGATGATGGAGCCAGAAGTTGCTTTTGCAGATCTTGATGATAACGCCAAACTTGCCGAAGATATGTTGAAGTATGTTTTTAAAACCGTACTTGAAAAACGTGCCGATGATATGAAATTTTTTGCCCAGCATATCGATAAAGATGCGATTAATCGTTTAGAAAGCTTTATCAACGCAGATTTTGCACAAGTTGACTATACTGATGCCATTACTATTTTACAAAATTGTGATGCTAAATTCGAAAATCCAGTAAGCTGGGGAATTGATTTAGCTTCTGAGCATGAACGCTATTTAGCTGAACAACACTTCAAAGCACCTGTGGTAGTTAAAAATTATCCAAAAGATATTAAAGCGTTTTATATGCGTATGAATGATGATGGTAAGACCGTTGCTGCTATGGACGTATTAGCACCAGGTATTGGTGAAATTATTGGTGGTTCACAACGTGAAGAACGCTTAGATATGTTAGATAAACGTATGGATGAAATGGGACTTAAAAAAGAAGATTATTGGTGGTATCGTGATTTGCGCCGCTATGGTACTGTACCTCACTCAGGATTCGGTCTCGGTTTTGAGCGTTTAATTGTATATGTTACTGGTGTACAAAATGTGCGTGATGTTATTCCTTTTCCAAGAACACCACGCAATGCAAATTTTTAATATGATTAAATTGTAAACCATTCGCTTACTAGGTTTATTAAAAAAACGATTTGTATAGATTTTATTGAAATAATGATTAAAAAATAATCAAACAGGTGTAATTTTAAGGTTAGACATCTTATTTACTAAAAAGTTCTCTTGATTTTAAAAAAAATTTATACATAATTTACGGTACTGTAAAAAGTAGATAAAAATAATAGAAGTACTATTGTTTTTGGATGAATGATTTTTGTACAAATGACACATGACTTAATGGATAGTGTCAATATTAAAATAACCGTGAGGGTAAAAAATGAAACGTAATCTATTAGCAATCGCTATTCCTGCACTTTTAGTTGCAGCTGGCGCAAATGCATCTATCGAAGTATGGAATAAAGATGGTAATAAAGTTGACTTTTATGGTCGTGTAAAAGCAGCTAACAATATCACTGATCGTGCACAAGTTGGTGAAGGTGATGATACTTCTGCTCGTTTAGGTATGTCTGGTCAAACTCAAATTACTGACAGCGTAACAGGTTATGGTCGTTGGGAATACCAAGCAGATGCCGGTAAAAATTCAGATAATGAAGTGCGTTATGCTTTTGCTGGTTTAAACTTTGGTGATTTTGGTTCATTCGATTATGGTCGTAATGACGGTGTGTTAAAAGCAATCACAGCTTATACTGACGTATTACCACAATTTGGTGGTGATGCTGCAAACAACGCATGGCATGTGCTTTCTAGCCGTACTAAAGCGGTTGCAACTTATCGTAATAATAACTTCTTCGGTTTAACTGATGATGTTAGTTTTGCATTACAATATGCTGATAATGGCGATGCTACTAAAGATAATAAATATGTAGGTAATGTTCACGATAAATATAATGGAAATTCTAAAGAAGCTTTTGGTGCAAATGCTCAATGGCGTATTTTTGATACTGGTTTAACTGCTGGTGCCGGTTATGCACAAACAAGTTCAAGTAATAAACGCCATAATACTTGGACTGCTGGTCTAAAATATGATAACTATAATCTATATTTAGCCGCTAACTATTTCCAAAGTAAATTAAAAAATCGTTCTGTTATAGGTTATGACGATGATGTAGAAGAGTTTGTAACTCTAGGTAATACTAATGCAAAAGTCAAAGGTATTGAGTTAGTTGCTCAGTATGGCTTTGATTTAGAAGTAGGTCGTTTAACTCCTTCTTTAGCATATGTACAACACAAAGGTAAAATAGACTCGTTCCATGATGCAGAAGATCATGATGTTCGTTACGGTTCAGAAAATTCGCCTTTAGTTAAATATGTATCTGTAGGTGCAACTTACGATTTAAATAAAAACTTTAGTGCAATTGTTGAATATAAATTCAATTTACTTGACCGCAAAGATGCTGGTGCTTGGGAAAACACCAAAGAACAACGTGGTCGTCATGAAAACAAACCAGGTACTAAAGATGTGTTAGGTGTTGGTTTAATTTACC